>JAKATQ010000023.1 GCA_021818665.1 Nanobdellota archaeon
TCTAATTAAGCTATTCGCAAATATGGATAATCAATTACTGAGGCGTTTTATAGCAATCTTAGGATAAAATCTTTCTCTCGCCCATTTTTCGGAAGTACTGTTACGTCAAGTTAATCTTTATTAGGAGACACCGAGAATAGCGCCGAAACCGGTCCATCTTTGATGCGATAGATTTATATAGTAAATAATATACATGTTTATTATATATATGGTACCTAGCAAGCAATTGCTGATAAGTGAGGACGCGAAGGCCGTGCTTAAAAAAGCCAAGGAGCTCCTTGCGGAGCGTTCGGCGAACAACGTCACTTTCAACGATGTGATCGTAGAATTCGTTGGGAAAGCCGTTAGACTAATGGAATTGCCGGCGGATATAAAGACGTATATCGGAGCATTCGCTGGCATAGTATCAAAATACCCAGACACCAAGGGGATTATACTTTTCGGTTCCGTCGCTAGGGGCACATATGGTAAAGACAGCGACATTGACGTCATGGTCGTAGTAGACAAGGAAAAGATAAAGAATTATGAGATTGCTACGGACGCCGAGATGCAGGTCGAAGGACTAAGAGCGCCCTTTTTGGAGAGAGGGCTCCACCTTAGGCTAAGCATCACAGTGTTGCAGGCCGACGAGCTGAAGGCGATGCGGCCGATATACTTTGACCTGCTACGGGATGGGATAATACTCTATGAAAAGGAATACGCGATGACTGATTTTTTAATCGACATCCGAAGCGTCTGGCATAAGCGTGTGTTCACCAGCAAAGGGGAAATCTTGAGATGGAAAGAAAAGCAAGCGACGCGATAGACGACGCCAAGAGATGGCTCTCAGCCGCCGAATCCAGCGAAAAAGCCGGCAGTTACGATATCGCACTGTATTCGGCCGAAATGGCGCTTGAGATAGCCATGAAGGCGGTGCTTATAAACAAAGGCGTGGATTATCCCAAAAAGCACGACATAACGGATTATTTTAAGACCGCGGTCGATTCGAGGAGTACGGTAAAAGAATTAAGGGACGAATTGCCCTCGCTTATAAGCACTTTCAGCGAGCTATTGAACTTACGGAATGCGGCGGGCTATAATATCGGCACGTTAAGACTCGACGAAGCCACCGCTTCGAAGACGAGGGAACTCCTAAAACGCTCCGCCGTGTTCATCGGCATAATAGAAAGGGAACTTCGCGCCTAGCTAACGCGCTTGAAATCTCTACTGCGAGACTGTAGGAGTATGTCATGGGTCCAGAAAACGTTCAAATGCTCGGTTTGTAGCGTGGTCGTTTAAAGTCAGATCAGCAGCGCAATATTATACTAAACCCGAAAATAAAGATATTAAAATAGAGTGCGCATTATAGGATTTTATGCCCCGATAGTCTAGTGGACCAGGATAGTGCCCTGTCAAGCATACGGTGATGCAGAACGGCATTGACGCGGGTCCGAATCCCGCTCGGGGCGTTTAGAGCGCAGATAGTAAATAACCGTTTGTTATCCAGTTACCATCCCGTGCCAGTCTTTGTACTTCTATGGGCGGGGCTAGTCCGGTACCACGCACGCGGTTCGTAATAAAACGATTATAAGACTTAAAAGTATTAATACCTTTAGGTACAATAATGACTATGGACGCCCTAAGAGTATACCTGTCGAGCAGGAACGCCGAAAACTTCAGGAAAGCGGCAATGGAAAGGTTCGGTTATGCCAAGGGCTCTCTAAGCAAAGCGGCGGAAACAGCCATAGCGAGATGGACCGAACAGGAGTCCGCTATAAAGTCCGAGATGCTGGCACTCGTCGGGAAGGCCGCTTTGAACGCCGATATATCGGCGATGTTCGTATTCGGCAGCTACGCCAGAGGAGAAGCGGGATACGGCGACGTAGACGTAGCAATACTTTTGAAAAATGACAACGTGTCCTCACCCGTGCTGCTTGCGGATTACGGCGACGAGAAAGGGGTTCTAGACGTGTCGATAATGAACCGGCTCCCTCTGAGCATGCAAGCCAGAATATTCGGAGAAGGCAAAGTAGTCTATTGCAGGGAAAAATCAGAGCTGTACGCTTATTACTTTAAGGTCCTTGCTATGTGGGAGGATTTTCGGCCGAGGTTTGAGAGGATTTTGGCGGCGAGGATGGCATGATAGACAAAGAGAGAGTCACGGTGCTTTTAGCGACGCTGGAGGACTATTTGAAAGAACTAAGACAGAAAACCGGCTTAAGTCTGGAAAAGTACAAAAAGGACCAGGACAGGCAAAGGATCACAGAGAGGATGCTACAACTCATAAGCGAAACCGAACTCGACGTAGCAGAAGAACTTTACAAGGGACTAGGACTCAAATTATCTGAAAGCGAACGATCTATGATATCTTCTCTGGAGGAGCCGCTCGGGAAAGAAACGATCGCAGGACTGCTAAGGAGAAGAAGTCTGAGGAACCAGCTGGTACACACTTATCGCTCGTATAATCAAGACGAAGTATTCGAACAGGCGGATAAGACGAAGGACGTAGAAGCCTTTATAAACACCGTCAAAAAGGTCCTGAAACAGCGATAGCCGATACGACCGGGACTCAGGAACATTTCAAGGTCCGCACCGCTCTTTACATACAATATATATGGTGCCTTTACGGACAACCAAAACATTCGGGCAGGTAAAATACGAAATTTTATAACAGAGGCGTGCTTATTATAAGACTTATGCAGGGATCTAGCAATTTCAGGGCTTACGATATCCGGGGGATCTACGGACAGGATTTAGACGAAAGCGTGGCTAACAACGTCGGCAAGGCTGTAGGCACGTTCGCCGGAAAGGGCAAGAAGATAGGCGTTGCGAGGGACGTAAGGCTGAGTAGCAAGGCCCTCCACGATGCGCTGGTCTCCGGCATACTGTCATCCGGATGCGACGTATTGGACTTTGGAGAAGCTCCCACGCCACTATTGTATTTCGGCACATGGCATGAGAAGCTGTCGATGGGCGTCATGGTCACCGCGTCCCACCTCCCGCCGGAATGGAACGGCTTCAAAATAAGCGGGCCTTTAGGCGTCACTCTTTCTGACGGCACCGGCCTCGAAAAGATAAGAGACATATATGAGCGGCACGGTTTTACGAACGGGCAGGAAGGCAAGAGCACGAAAAAAGACATCGTCAAGGACTATATAGATTTCGTCGCTTCGCATGTGCGCCCAGCGAAAAGATTTAGAGTGGCAGTAGACTTTGCCAACAGCGTGACCTCGCTGGTCGTGCCGAAACTCCTGGAAAGATTGGGGCAGACCGTTGTCCCGATGAATATGGAACTAGATGGCACGTCGCCTAACAGGGCATCGGAACCGTCCGAAGATTCGCTGCAAGGCCTCAAAAAAACGGTCCTGGCCGAAAAAGCCGACCTGGGTATAGGTTACGACGGGGACGGCGACAGGGTGGCCTTTGTCGACGAGGAAGGCCGGATATTCGCGTCTGGAAATACTACTATCCCGCTTTTCGCCGCCAAAATGGTGAGAAAGGGACGAAACGACAAGGTAGTGGTAGACGTTACGTGTTCCTCAGCCGTCAGCGATTACATAAAAGGCATCGGTGGCGAAGCGCTGGTCGTCAGAGTCGGCCATAGCTACTGTGCAAACGCCGTCATAGGCAACAAGGCACTTTTCGGAGGACAGTACTCCGGGCACCTCGCCTTCCCGGAAATGAACTGCGCGGACGACGCTATATTCCCGAGCATGAAGATGCTGGAAATACTTTCGACATCGAATAAAAAGATGTCCCAGCTTATAGACGCGATACCGGCGTATTTCACTAGTAAGATGGTGGAGATAAGCTGTCCGGATTCACGGAAGTTCGGCGTGATGGAGGAGATAAAAAGAAAGGCGAGGTCGATGGGCTATAAGCTGATCGACATAGACGGCGTCCTGCTGTATGACGAAAACGGGCGTGTTCTTATAAGAGCTTCGAACACGGCTCCGATAATACGCGTCAACTCTGAGGGTAAGACGGAGCAACTGCGCGATAAATTCCAGAAGATCGGCGAGAAACTGGTCTTGGAGACGATAAAAGTATGATACGGCAGGCGATAATACTGGCCGCAGGAAAAGGCAAGAGGATGAAGCAGGGGACTACGGACCCGGCCGTGCTAAACACTCCAAAACCTCTTTTAGAGTTAGACGGCAAACCGATAATAGCGAGGACAGTGGAGACCCTCATAAAGAATGGCCTGGACGTCGTGATAGTGATAGACCCAAAAGATGAAGCACTGTTTAGGGAAAAACTCAAAAAGTACAAGGTGAGATACGCATTCCAACTCCATGGGAAAGGGACGGCGGCAGCCCTGGCCGCTGCAAAAGACCTCGTTAAGGACGAGCTGTTCCTCGTTATGATGGGTGATGACATAACTTCGATAGCACTCGAAAAATATATGGACTCGAACGAGCCGGGCGTGTTCTGCTTCCAAGTCAACGACGTAAGCGGCTACGGCGCGGCCGTCCTGGACGAGGAGGGGAACGTAGAAGAGATAATAGAAAAGAAGAAGTCGGGCCCGGGCCTCGCGAATACCGGCACATATATAATGCACAGCAAGTTCTTTGATATATACAGCAAGATACCGCTGGACGAAAAGAGTCAGGAATATTTCCTGACAGAATCGGTCAAACTGCTGCGGGAGCTCGGGATAAAGTTCAAAGCGTATGACGTAGCGTTCTGGTTCGGCATAAACACGCCTGAACAGCTCAGTAAAGGCAGGGAACTGGTAAGGAGGGGAGAGGGAGGATAGGCATCTGCGGTTACGATTATGGTACAAAAGATACGGATAGCGTATGAAACCGAATTAATGGCCCTGCTGGACCTCTTATACCAGCTAAGTCCCAAATCAGAAGAAGACTCGAAGGCCTCCAAGAGAGCCCTAGAAAGGACGCTTAAGGCGATGATAAAGAACGAGGATTACCGCCTCGCAGTGTGCGACGTCGATGGGAAAATCGCAGGTACGGCTACATTGCTCGTGCAGCAGAACCTGTCCCACGGGGGGCGGCCATACGGACATATAGAAAACGTGGTGACCGACGCAGCCAGCAGGGGAAAAGGGATAGGAGCAGAGCTCGTAAGATATTTGTTAGCAGAGGCGAAGAAAAGAAACTGTTATAAAGTGATATTGGACTGCAAGGAGGACAACGTCAGTTTTTACGAAAAGCTCGGGATGCACAAAACCAGCGAAGTAGAGCTAAGGATCGACCTGTAAAAGAGAGACATGGGCTCTGCTTGGTCGTTTTGGATAGAAACGATTAAATATGCCCTGTTTTCATTATCCCTTATACGGGAGCGATAATATTCGTTAGACACGGCGAAAGCGAGTCCAACACCTCGAAAGTACTTAGCCACGATGTAGATAAGTTCCCACTCACGGCCACGGGCAGAGAGCAGGCGGCCGCGGCTGCTGAAGAGCTGGTAAAGCTAGGCAGCATCGATAGAGTGATTTCTAGCCCGATCCTCAGAGCAAGACAGACGGCCGGAATACTAGCTGAAAAACTAGACATGAGCGTAAAAATAGATGAACGACTGCGGGAACGCGGAATGGGCGACTTAAACAACGCCCAGATTCCCACCAGCCATAGATGGCACGTCAACGAGATACTCGCAGATTTCCCGAGCGGCTTTGAAAAATGGACACATCTGACGGAAAGGGTTGGTTCTTTCATGCGCGAAATGGGCAGGGAAAAAGGGACCACGATCGCCGTTTCACATGGAGACACGATAAAAGCGGCCATAGCTATGATACTAAGGCTTGATGAGATACCGTTGCTCGGCATAAGGATATCGCACGCCCAATTCACAATCGTGAACAAGAAGATAGACGGCCTTGTTGCGTTATGCTCTCCAATAATAAGTAAGGAGATAAAGAATGAAATAGAGTCTTAAATGATTTTAGTACAAAATTATTCTCCCGAGGAGCAAATCTGGAGACCCCCCGTATATCCGCTTCACTAAAGCCTCCGTGGGTATCAGCTTGTCGCAGAATACGAACCTCAGCGCGCTTATCCTGAGGATAAGCTCATCGGAATAAGAGAAGGGTCTTCCCTCCTTGTCTTTGTTCATGGAAAGGAGCGCTTTGCGCTCTTTCTGCTTCTAGTCGACTATATTACCTATCACTGCCCCATATCTTTGGAGGCGAAGATCCCTTGCCATATGGTTTACCCCGTTTGTCAAGGTAGTCTCCCCTTTCTACCAGGTTAGCGCAATCAGACGCCATATACGAAGACGCAGGCGCTCTTAGAACAAGTAGTTATGCACACGCCTACCGAAGAGCATAATCTATAAATATCAGAACTCTTCTTAAAATAAAACTGTAGAAACTTGTTTAAATGACTGGAGGGATTTGCTCAAAGATTTCGAAGCTAGATAAACTGGAAAAATTACAACTTTTTATCGAGCTTTTTAGAAATTTGTTCAAACAAAGTTATTTAAATCGGCGTATACTTAAAATAACTGTTAAAAGTGAGTGGAGGTTGAGGTTATGGCAGTAAAAAGCAGGATGTCCTTAGACGAATTTCTCGCCGAAGCGGGTAAACACAGGTCTTGGTTGTTCAATGCGCACCAGAGACTGTATGCTTCTATACTCAAGTACGGCAAGACAATATCAAAGATAAACGAAGGCAAGAAAGACTCCAAATCGACGGAGGACAAGACGATCTCCACGTGGAACTTCATATATAAACAGCCTAACGATACAAGACAGATCTCGGAACTCTACGGACTTGACGACATAGCAGACAGTTTCGTTACTATACTAAAGCGAGGCACGCAGAACCCTGCCGAGAGAAGTAAGCTTATCGAGTTCATAGGGCCCGCGGCAGTGGGAAAATCAGAATTCGAGAAGATACTCAGCGAAACGCTAAAAGACTATACCTCTAGTGAAGAAGGTCTCCAATATCGCGTAAAACTGCACTTGGACGATAAAAGCCTCCAGGCACTCAGAAACCAGTTTGATTCGCAAGAGGATTTCAATGCTTTTAAGAACGAGGTTCGTGCTACCTTCAAAGGACTTACCGACGTAAAGCTCGCACCGGCGACGAACGTGCAGACGGCACTTTATCTTTTCCTAAAGCGTGATGATGGAAAGAACACGCCAACGAGGGTAGACGGTCTTGTGGAAGACCTCAATAAGGACGTCAAGGACCGCTGGCAGACCGTCAGGATAGATTCGTCTGCGGTAAGCTCATCCGTTTCGTGGACGAAAAGCAAGATAGTCGATGCCCTAAGCGGCATATTTCGCACAAAAGAAGATGCACCGGACATGGACAGGATATATCAAGTCCTCGAGAAGATGGTCAGCGTAGACAGGGCGAGCGAGAGTGAGGTCCTGATAACCGCAAAACCAAACGTAGCGGTGGGCGAGAAGAACTTCTCGTTCAATCTCGTTTTCGGCGGGAAACGCGATTATGGCCTTATGAACAAGCTGGAGGGAGACGACAGCAACCCCCTTGTATACGGCTATGGCGTGGCGGGCGGCCAGAAACTGCCTTCCCCAGCAGGGAACATACTGCTTTTCAGTGAGGTCCTTAAGGCCCCAGAATCTTTCGTGAAACCGGTGTTGGACTTTATACAGGACAGAGAGGTGCGATTCGCGGACGCTTATAGAGAACCCGTAGACGCCGTGCTTATAGGAACCACGAACCTAGATGAATACGCCCAATTGAGTTCTACCGTAAAGGACTACTTCATGAGCAGGACCTACAACCTGCTTTTTAAGTCGATGACAAACCTAAACGCCGCCGAGCGGGCGCTCGACCACATATTCCAGCAGGCATCGAGCGAGTTAGGTTTCCACTACTCGCCTAGATTCATAAAACTCATGGAATACCTCTGGGTCATGAGCGCCCTCGACGAGGCGCCGAACGTTTCGCTGAAGCAGAAAGCCGACATATACGCTGGTAAGAGGATACCAGATGTAAAGATAACTCTCGAAGAGATGCTGAAGAATGCGAATTCAAAATCGCTTCTGGAAGTCGAAGAAGGCGTAAAGCGAGGTATCCCGTACAGAGAGATGGCGGGTTCGATAGTTAAGTTCCTAAAGTACGCTAAGGCCGTCCAATCGGATCTCGTCAAGAAACCGATCGAAGAACAGGACGTGTGCCTTGATGCGATGTTTGGTGGTGACAACAGTATGACTTATCTTGAGATGTTCCTGAACACGATGGAGGGCATAACTGATGACACGAAGAGAAGGATACGCGGTGAAGTAGGTACTAAAGTCATGGGACTGGCTTTCGATGTCTATAGGCGCGCCATAGAAGAGGATGTGGCGAACTGCTACCTCTCGGACAACGCGGTGTCTGAACACGTAAAGAAATACGTACTTCACAAATACCATCAGAAACAAGAGCACGAAAAGTTCTCTTACGATGGAAGATTTGAAAACGTTGATAAAGACTTCCTGAAGAACATCGAAGAAAAGAGCGGTGTGAAAGGAGATGTGATGGGCAGTACAATAACCAGTATCATACGTACGAAATACTATGGCGAAATAAACGAAAATAGCCTAAAGGACATAACCGATGCGCTACTGGAAGACCATCCGACTCTAGTAAAAGCTGTAATAGACTTGTTAAGACCTCAGCGAGGTATGGTACTGGCCAGCAGCCAAGACAATATAAAGGCCAAGCTGACCGAAAAATACGGTTACTGTCAGCGAAAAGGTGGGTGCGCCGACGTTGCTTATCATCTGTTCGACAGCCGCACCTAAACCGCATGGATAATGGGCGCTAACGGATGGAATCTACTACACTGGATGAAGTCCTCGAGAGAGGGGAAAAGACCGTCCCGGAGATAATATACGAGGCGGTAAAGGAATCGGGTCTCGAGAGCGCAGTCTTCGGAGTAAAAGAAGTCAAGTCAAATGTAATAAGCGCGCTTTTTAAGGCGGCATTCCTCTCCAGGAGAGGCTACATACCGATGGTCTTGCTGACCGGTCCAAGTGCCAGCGGTAAGACCGAGATAATAAAGGCCATACGGAAACTTTATTACTCATATATTCGAGACAAGCGCCAACTTTATACATTGCAGATAAACAACAAGACATGCCCATACAATGAGAACCCTTTCAATATATTAAGGTCGAACCTGCCTTTCGATTTAGAACTGCGCGAGAAACAAAAATATACGGCTGGGCACGGCCTCGAGATATGTAGTACCTGTGTGCAGAACCTGAGTTCGCTCCATATGGATAAGAAGTCTATGAGGGACATGGATATCCAGAAGGAAGACTACTATACAAAGATGGTTCTGGCTAAAGTAAAGGCCGCACCGGTCCTGCCAAAATTATCGAGTATGGCTCTGGGTGATGCGAAGTTCAAGGAGAAATTTTATGAAGTGATCAAGAACGCGAACAGAGGAGTGCTACTCATAAATGCCGATAAGAGCAGAGTATCCGAGATAGTGCTCAGTAACTACCAGTTCTTAATAGACATGTACGATAACAATGTATACGATCCGGACGGCAATCACGTGCCACTCGACATGCTTGTAATAATCCACAGCAATGAGACGTTCTTAGAAGATTTGAACGGCAGCGATAGAAAGTTTGAGGAATCGCGTCCGCTCATGGACAGGATAATCGACGTGAAAGTTAGGAGGAACTTGTCGTACACAGAAGAAGAAAAGATATACACGGCATCAAAACTCCCATTCGAAAGGGTATTTCCAAATGCGATGAAATACTTGTCTATACTTAATGTTCTGTCTAGACTGAATCCATCAGATATAGCCAGTTCAGAGGACGATTATGATGACATGCAGACCGACAATATGCTCGATGTGTTGGACCTTTACGATTCGGGCAAACTAGAGAAATTAAACTCATCCGACTTAAGTAGAGGCACGTTCCAACTTTTGCAGGAGTTAGTAGTCAACGAATCTGACATAGAAAAAGGTGTATTGGAAGGGCTCATAATGGACGAAGAATCGAAGTATCGCTGTGGCTGGTCTTCCGGCATCTCTGCGCGCCTCGTCACAGAGCTTTTAAGTACAGGCGCTTGCAATGGCAACAGAGGTCTCACGTTCTTAGATTTCTTCCGCTTCATATACGACAATAAGAGCCGCATGAAAGAATCTGGCGACGCTGTTATAGGCTACATGAAGAGACTCGTCAATGCGGACATCCGCTCCTCTATCGACTATGCACTGCTAAAAGTAGCAATAAGCATAAACTGCGAAGGCCGATTCGGGGAATACGTAAAGAAACTCGAAGAGTTTATATCGATGGACGATTCAGCAGACCCGAAGGCTAGGAAACCGGAGGACGTAAAGAAGGAGATGGACAAGCTACCAGATATAATCAACGTAGACTTATTAAGGAATACGGCAAAACAGTATATGGAGGCGAAGGGTTACGATGACAAAAAAATAAATATAGACCTTAGAGAACTGATAAAATTCGCTTATCGCTACAATGAAGAGAATTTCGATTTCATAAAAAAAGACATAATAAACAAAGAATATCTTAAGGACAAGAAATCTGTGCTGTACTCATCCGTCAAAGAGATCGCCGAAAAAGAGTTCGGGTACTGGGATACCTGTTTTGAGCAGGCGATAAAAGTATATGGTGAAGGAAAGGAGGTTCTATGCCCACTGAGATAACAGATGCTGAAGACAAATATAGAAGGAAGGTGCTGGACGAGGATGACTTGGACGTATCGGTAAACGAACTAGTAGACATCGTCAACGGCGGCACCGTGATAAAGACAATACCTGTCAAAAACAATCCGTCTGTCACTTACGGTGTAGATGAAGAAGGTGGCGGAGGCGGCAACGGCCAAAAAGGTGGCAAAGGCAGCGGCAACATAAAATTTGGAGTTGATAGAAGACAGATAGTAGAATTGGAAAAAGGATGGGGTCTTAAATTCACAAAGCCGGGGACTAAGAAAAACAACCAGATGGATTTTTTGATATCCGAGAACGGCATGCAAGAAAATGACGATGAGACCCTTGGAGCCATGCTAGAGAGGCAGATGGCTACAAAGACATATAAGACACCTTTCAAGATAGATGTAAAAGAGGAGGATGTTAGATATGACATAGTAAAAGACAAGCCGAATCCTGAGAGGAAAGCGACTTTTATAGTAATGAAAGACGTAAGTGGCTCGATGTGGCCGGTCGAGAACCTAACGAACAAGATAGCATTATATATAGCGGTATGGCTTCAGGAAATATACAAGGACCAAGTCACAAGAGCCTATATAGTTCACACAGAGGGAGCTATGGAAGTTCCAGAAACGATGTTCTTTAGCACTGAGATAAATGGGGGCACAGATTTCGTAGAAGGTTATAAGACAATCCATGCCATGTTAAATGGGACTGCCTACCGATCGTACAACGGATACCACAGGAAGATAGATGCTAACAACGAGGACGTATACATACTGCACATAACTGATGGAGAGATCTACAGTCCGCCTGAAGAGACACTGAGTGAAATAAGACCGTTGTTGCCGAAAATCACGAAACTCATGTACCTGCAGGTAAAAGACACGGGAGCAAAGGACGGTTTCTATAAAGACCTCGCTGCAATAAAAGATGACAAAGTAAAACTGTCCGTATCAAAGAATGACCTCTCCAATGCGAATGTAAAGAGAACACTAACAGAGTTACTTGCGTGATATGGAGATAATAGTAAAAGATGGCGCGAATCTGAACGAACATTACACGAAAGTGGCTAGAGAGATAGCGGACTACGTCACAAAAGGCTTGCATCTATCGTTTGGAGACGTCGAATTTCGGCTTGTCGACAACGAAGGTATTGCCGAAGGCTTCGCACTATATCACAGCCCGTTGCCGACATGGTACACCGGCCAGAATTACATAGTGCTAAAGGAACAGCTTAACAGCAGATACGGCTCGCTCTATGAGATGGTAAGCCATGTTTATTATAACCGTCTTGATAACAGGAAGTACACGGTAGTATATCTTAACAAGGCGGACACGGAGGCAGAGATGCGCGGCGTGATCGCCCACGTGTATGGTCACCTGCACATGGATTACAATAACTTCGTGTGCCGCGGGATAGAAGAAGACCTAGAGAAACACAAGATATACAGAGATAGGTACAGAAAACTAGAAAAGATGCTAGGGGAAAAGATCGTGGAAAAAGTGTACGATACGGCAGATTCACTATCGAGCCTCATGGACTTATATCCTGAGCTAAGAGACAAAAAAGACAAAGACTATTACACTACGTCGACAATATCGCCGGACAGACCGGAGAACGACATATATCGCTTCGTCATAGACAATGCGAAACTCATGCCGTGGGAAAAAGAGATACACGAGATGATTTATGACATAAGCAGATCACAGCGATTTGCACGCGTTAAGATAATACACGAAGGCTTTGCTACATGGGTGCAGGAGAAATACGCACTGTACGGTGAGAAAGACCCTAAGATGGCAGCAAAGATAGAATCACATCTATTGAGCATAGCGGACCCGGCGCACCCATCGCAATTCCCATACGCTTTTGGATTCAGACTCTTCAAGAACATCGAAGAGCGCTGGGATAAAGGGAGATTCGGCTACGAACATGAGATACTTTCCGACGAAGAAAAAAGAGGATACGATAATCACGCTAAAAAAGGCTTGGAAAAAATACTTGAGCTTGTGAAGTACAATACAGACTGGGACTTCATAGAATCTTACGCCGACGACGAGTTCCTTATGACTTACCTGAATGAGATAAGATCGTCGTTGAAAGAGAATGGAGCCGAATCTTTGGAAGAGATGGATCGCTTGGCGGAATTCGAAAAGATGACTCCGAAGGACTTTAAAACTAATATTTTATTTCAAATAGACGTACGCTTCCCAAGGCTTTTCATACCAAGGGGAGGGGCGAATTTCAGAGATAATGGTTCGCTGCTGCTAGAGCAGGATCTCTCTTTTCTAAGGAAGTATTTCGAGAGCGATCCGACGTTCGACGAAGAAAAGCAGAAAGAACTGAAAGGTCACTTTACTCTAAATAACCACAGAACACACAATACGATGCACAGACTCGCGTCCGTGTGGAAGAAAGACGTTTTTTTGCAGACGGTAGATGTGGCTGGCGATAGCATACTCCTTAAAAGTGATGGTAAAGAAATCTCCGTGATAGATTTGAACAAAAAGAAACACGCACCAGTGGCATATTCATGGGTTTAAGGAGTCCTAGAAGTTAAACGATTTCACTCGACTTCGTGGTCGTAGTATATTATCCTGCTACCTTCCGACTCTAATCGTATTTTCATCTCCTTGAGCCCGCCGAATTTCTCACGTAGTGCCTTCTGTCGGGTTTTTTCACAATAGAAAGTCAGGAAACCGGAGCCGCCAGCACCACTGAGTTTACCACCCAGTGCACCGGCTTTCATGCCGGTTTCATAATATTTTCTTATATCAGGTGTTGATATCTTGCTGCTAAGTTGACTTTTAAGCGCCCAAGCCCGATCCAGTAATCTACCAAAAGAGGCTAAATCTCCTCGGCGCAGGTAATTGAGACCGGTCTCGGCTTGGTCGCGCATCTCTTCTAGGATGCTTACGCGGTTTTTGATGTTGTTTTTCTGGTCCTTTAGTATCTCGTCGCCTTCCCTGGCTCCGCTTACATAGAAAGAAACTAGGTTTTCCTGCAGTTCCTTCATCGTATCGGCGCTGATTCCGATCGGCTCTGTCGTGACCTTCCCGTCTGAATGGAATTTTATGTAGCGAAATCCGCCAACGGCAGCTATATACTGGTCTTGCTTTCCTATAGGCTTGTTTAATACCTTTATTTCGACATCGCAGGCGTCCTCTGCTACGTCCATAAGCGTCTGGAAGCGCTTTGTATAAAAATTCAGGCCATTCAGTAATCCGACTGTAAGAGCACTTGAAGAGCCTAGGCCGGTGCCGTGTCCAGGAATGTCGGCTATAGTTACTACTTCTATACCACTATCAACACCTCTGCTTTTTAGACATTCTTTTATTATCTTATGTTTTATCTGGTCTAAAGAATCCACTGTCTCGGTCTCCGAATAACTGACTCTTATTTTTTTGTCGAATTTTTTGTTTATGGCGACGTAGACGTATTTCTTTATCGCCGTTGAGAGCACAGCGCCATACGATTTTGAATAAAACTCGGCGATGTCCGTGCCACCACCGAAGAAGCTTATCCTCACAGGCGTTCGGCTTATTATCATTCCAAAGCGTATCAGCACGTATTTTAAAACTTTTCAGCGCTTCGTCGTCGCTGCATTGAAACGGATTGTTTTGTTAACAGATTACGCATAGTTTGTACGGGTTTTTCCGTACAAAAGCCTTATATATAAAATGGATTCACAGGTTTACTATGAAACTTCAAAATCCAAATGTATCAAGCCAAGTAGACGAGCAGATTGAGAAGCTAGCTGCGCCCGGCCAGATCGGTCAGAGTACAGAACGGTATTTGGGACGGTGCAAGACGCAGCTTTGTCGGCACGGCTAAATTTGAGCTTATAAACGGACTAAATAAGATTCTAGAAGAGTTCCTGTCTGAAAAGCAGAAAAATATATTTTTGGAAGTCCTATTTTCATACGATAAGTTTAGCGCGACCGGGTTCGTTAGGAAGTTTTGCTCAGAATATAAATGCTCTCCATCGTGCGCATGGGACAGGCTAAATTCGTTAAAACGGATAGGGCTGGTCGAATTCGGATCAATAAAAGGAAAAGACAGCGGTCGAAGGATAAGGCCCACTTCTCTTGGCAGGGTAATCTTATGTAGGAGTTATGGAGTCCGTCGTTTGCCGCAGACGAAAGGACAAGCGGCTCAAGAGCCGTCGCGTCTTAAACGGAGCACTACGGCTAAGATCAGCGACAGCTATAAATCCTCAAAACAAATCAAACTTCTATGGCAGAACGAATAAAGGGCGTGAGAGATTTTTTAGGCAGAGAAGCCGTGCTTAGACAGGCCGCGATCCAGAAGATACGGGGGGCGTATGAGACGTTCGGATTCGAGCCACTTGAAACGCCGGCGCTCGAATATTTGGCGCTTTTTACCGGAAAATCCGGACCAGAGGTAGAATCGCAACTTTATGCGTTTTCAGACAAAAAGGGAGAGCGACTAGCTTTGCGGCCGGAGCAGACACTCTCAAGACTGAGGGTCGTGGCGGAAAATAAATCGCTTGTAAAGCCTTTCAAGGCGTATAG
>JAKATQ010000024.1 GCA_021818665.1 Nanobdellota archaeon
ATGCGATAAGGCAGAAATATTGGATAACATATCAGACTGCTATAACACAACCGGCATTCAGTCTCAATACCTTTCGGTTTATCCGGTACAGTCGTTAAATAACGTCTCTTATACATATCTGATTGCTGTACAGACTTACATAACTGGCACGCAAATAACTTATTTCAACTTAAGCGGGCCCGCAGATGATGCTAACGTGATATCCTTAGCGACTGTGTATCCTACCATAATACCTCCCATAGTCGCTCCGCAGGGCAATACATCTTATGGGATAAATTTTACTAATGTGGGCATAAAGGTTCTTTCCGCCGCATCATATGACGGTAAAATGTGGTTTGCATTTAACGGTGCTTGTTACATAAACTACGATGCGCATGACTGCACAACCGCTGTAACGAGCAGCGAAACCGATGGGATATATATGATTGAAACGGACACCAACCCTACTCTAGATTCGCAAGCGGCTATCTTTGCGGCAACTTATGTCAGTCCAAAGTTTTATTTCTTTTTCCCGGCACTGACAATAGACAAATATGGCGATTTAGAAATGATTTTTGGTTTTTCTTCTAGAAATGATTATCCAAGTCTAGGTGCTTTAGTTTTAATAAATGGGAATTTTAGCCTAGACTATATAACAACAATAAAACATGGAAATAGTAACATAAGTACTAGTGGAGCTGGGTTTGGAAATAATACACGATATGGAGATAATTTTGGCGCGAGTTTAGATCCAGCGAATCGTGGACTTGCTTGGGTAACTGGGGAGTATGGCCAGTTAGGCACTAACCAATCCGGTACTAACCTGACTATAAATTATGACTGGGCTACGTGTATATCCAATATAGAAATAAACATACTAAAAGCGAATGTTTCTATGGTTATTTATAATAAACAACCTGTGCCAACACCATCCCCATTTCAGCAACTTATAAACGCCTCAAATTACATATATAGTGGCAAAGCAAACAGTAACTTCAGTAACGTCGAGTTCTTCTACCAAAACGGCACGATAATCCCGAGCTGGCTCGAGAGCTACAATTACAGTAAAGCTGCGTTGTGGTGGCTCAAGCTTAGCGGAGGGATACCCGCTAACTCTAGCCTCACAATATACATGGGCTTCACAGCCAACGATACAAACCTCCTCAACCAGCAGATTACCGGCGAAGCTCCGCAGCTATCGTCTCAGTACGGGAAGTACGACGACGGTGCCGACGTATTCGTCCGGTACTGGGACTTCTCCGGCACCTCTCTGCCGTCCGCTTTCACAGCCTGGAACGGACCGAACACGTGCAACGGCGTCTTCCACCCCTACGGCGATTGCGCCGCCCCGGCTGTAGACGACGGCTTGATCCTGGGCGGCGGCAAGAACACCATGGCCGAGACAGTAGAGAATAACGGCACCTACTACTTCTACCCAGCGATAGACACCCTTGATATAGGCTTCGTAAGCAACCAGACCGACCAGACGCCAGCTTTAGCCTATGGCATAGCCTCCAGCAACACCACGGAGATAAACTCCCAAGGCGACGACTTCGTGGGCTTCAACGGCAACGGTGGCAACATAGACACGGGCGAGAGCATACAGGCCGGCTCGTCCTCGGCCGTGGTTACCGGCAGCAGCGGGTCCGCGGCGGTCACGCAGTTCGATCCCACCCCTCCGAAAGTCCACGACCTAGTCGAGAGCATAGCCACGATAAACTCCACCAGCGTGAGGGCTTACGCCGATTACAAGCCCATCGCGAACGCTTCCATCTATCCGGACCAGTCTTCAGGAGAACTACTGATAGCGTCGAACAACGCCAGCGAGAGCGGCACCGCAGCGTCCATGACGGTCTACTGGGCGCGCACCCGCAGTACGCCGCCCGACGGCGCGATGCCGCTCGTCAGCTTCGGCAACCCGTCCCAGACGGTCTTCAAGGAATCCGGCATAATCGGCACGCCGGCATGGAACGTCACCTACAACGGCACAATCCGTTCAGCCGCGGCCCCGTCCCCGATAATCTTCACCTGGACGCCCCCGTTCGGCGGCACTTCTTTCACGGTGCCTTCGATCACGAATTCGACCCCTGGGATATCCTGCTATACGACGCAGACGCCATCGCCGTCATCCGGCTCCGCACAGCCGTTGTCGACCACGACTATAACTTTCACCCATTCCACTTTCTGTACGACTGAAATAGTCTTCGAAGGCGTCTCTTCCGGCTACATCCTTACTGCGACCTACGGCGACCAGACCGCTTCCCTTCCGTCCCCGGGCGTCCTGATCTTCCGTACGCACGGAGCAGTATCCAAGCTCGCATACACGGTGTCCATATCCCCGCCGCGCGATCAGAACTCTACGTGCACGGCTTCCTACTTCCTCGCCTCATCTTCCGGCTACGCGCTCACGGGCTCCATGGTCTACATGAACGCCACCGCTTCCGGCTACACGATTCCGCAGACGGATACCCCCTGCAAAGCATGAACAAAACGTCAAACAGATGGAGATAGATTATTCAGAGATATGTTTTTTGTAATAATGCATAACTCTGAAATTGCTATATTTTATGTGACATCTCGTTAAGCGAAACGATGTCTATTACGAGCTTCGAAGCCAATATCTCCGTGGTGTTGTTGTCTGCGATGGGCCTCGTTTCGGATATGTCAAATCCAGCCAGCTTTGAACTGGACAGTATTTCTCTAATGTAACGAAGTACTTGGTGGTATGTCATCCCACCTGGCTGCGGCGTGCCGACGCCCGGCGCTATAGACGGATCGAAAACGTCCATGTCTATGCTTAAATAAACTTTTTTACCGCGGATAGACGATACGAGCTCGGATAAGGAGCCATCCTTGTCCACGATATCCTGGTATATGCACCGTAGCCCGGCATCCTCAAGATCCTTCTTGTCTTCGAGGCTCAAGCTTCTGACGCCAATCAGCACCACCGGATTGCGCTTATTTATCAGCCTGGAATTGCTCGCGTGGTTTAACTCCGAACCCTTGACGTGGCGTTTCATGTCTGCGTGGGCATCGAATATAACGAAAACCACGTCCCTGTCAAAGGCAAGTGACGCTCCGTAGGTTATCGTGTGCTCACCGCCTAGAAGTATCGGTATCTTATCGTCCATGAGCAGGTCGGATACGGTCTGGTGTATTATGCCCATGCACTCATTCGGTTCGGGCGGCAGCTCGAGTTCGTTTGCGGTGAACACGATGTCTTTAACCTCATAATCAAGCTCGAAGTTGTAGTTCTCCAGAGAGCGAGAGGCCTCTATTATGGAGCGCGGGCCGAATTTTGTGCCCTTCAGGTACGTCGTCGTTATGTCCATAGGCACCGGCAGTATAACGTACCTGGCTTTCTTGAAGTCTACGACTTCCTCTAAAAACGAATCGTTTACCTCGTGCAACAGCATATCAGTCCTTCAATTCAACCTTCTTCTGGTTATTAAACATTTCTACTATGTCCTTAGTAGTGTTGGAATCCTCCGGCCGTTTGTCCGTCCTCACGAACGAGACTGCCCTCGGGAACCTGAGCGCATAGCCCACCTCGTCTTTCATGCCGCACGTGTGCATAGGGCTGCGCGTTATCTCATCCGCCTTAACCGTTATAACGTACCTCGGCTCGGTCCAGATATCCGGTTCAATCATGGAATCCACACGCGCCGGCTTGTGTGTCACCTTCACATCGTCCAGCATCTTTCTAAGCTCTTTGAACTGGGCTTCCGAGAACCCGGACCCGACTTTGGTTATCGTCTCGAAAACGTCCCTCTTGTCGTTGTACACCCCGCCAAGGACGGCGCCGACGCCGAAATCTGCTCTCATCCCACGGCCCTTGAAGTAGCCAAGAATCACAACGTCTATCGTGTCGCTCAGCTGTGATTTGTAAGAGCGCTTTATCTTTATCCAGTTGAAGTTCCGCGCTCCGGCGGAATATGGCGCGTCAAGCTTCTTCGCGACGACGCCTTCCAGTCCGGCGCCTATCGTTTCGTCGAAGAACTTTGTAAGCTCTTTCGAGTCGTCGGTTATTATGAACCTTGATTTTGATATAGCCGCGTCGCCGCCGAACGTCTTGTCGATCAGCTCCCGCCTCTTTATGTACGGTTCGTTCATAAGGTCACGGCCGTCCAGCAGCATCATATCGAACACAAAGAGCCTCAGCGGAAACTTCTCAGAAGTCTCTTCTATGTTGTGCTTTCGTTTTCGCTGTATGGTTATATGGAATGCATATAGAGTGCCAGTGTCCTCATCATACGTCAGCGCCTCCCCGTCGAATATCATACTACGGTGGTTAAGCCTTTTCACCGCTGCCACTATCTCCGGCATGAAGTGGGTTATTTCTTCCAAGTTTCTTGAGAATATCTTTACGTCATCGCCATTCTTGTGCACCTGCGCCCTGAAGCCGTCGAATTTCTGGTCCACAGCACACTTCCCGAGCTTTTTTATTATCTCCTCGGCGCTCGGAAGCCTCTCCGCCAGGGCGGGCCGTATCGGCCGCATCACCTGCACCTCGAATCGTCTTATCCCATCCTCGCCTTTCTCATAGAATACATTGGCTACGTATCCTAGGTCGGAGCAGAGATTGAACGCCCTCTCAAGATCCGGCTTGAATTTCCTGTCACCCGTTTTCGCCTTTGAAAGGGCTTCCATGATCGTGGCTTCCCCGACGCCCAGCCTCAGTTTGCCCATTACAAATCGTATTATGTACTTCGATTCCAATGCGGATACCTTTCTAAGCAGCGACGATAGCACGTTTATTTTCGCTTCTACGCTCCCTTCTCCCGATAGGCGCGTCATGTCGAATATTTTGTCGTAGACCTCAGAAACAGAAAGCGATGATTTTTTGTCTGACCCGTTGTATTTTTCTGCGACTTCGCCTAGATCGCCGGTCTTCTTGTTGGAAGACTTTATCACCTTCAGGTCCACGTGATAAGCATCGGCTATAGCCTTTTCCACCATCCTGTCTGCCACGCCGAGCTGCACGTTGAAGAACGGAGGTAGCAGCTCTTCCTGCATCAGATAGACGGTCTTTGCTATATCGCGGCTATCCGCCTTTGAAAATGCATCGGAAAGTATGTCAAACATCTCCAGCCTTTTAGTCGTCGCTTCCAGCCTTAGAAAATATCTGCTGAGGTCCTCGAACTTCATGTAGCTTAAAGCAGATGATAAGATTAATAATTAAAAAACCGCCGTTTATCCGACTATGTGCACATCTCACGGAATCCGCTGTACGTGGTATCTACGCGCAACAGGAACAGCCGCAACCGCACTTGCCTTTCGAATGGTCGCAGCACACGCACGCGACCGCTTCCTTCTTCACGCTTTTTTGGCTCTTTGCTTTCTTAGCCATACGTATCAGAGCCCCCGCGCATATTTATAAGCTAGCCGCCGCCCGTTTCACAGCTATATAAGTTACGCGTAGGTAGTATACTTATCAGCCCTCTGCATACAGCACTATTGGGATTATGCTATGGAAAACAGGGATGCACAGCACGGCAGGAAAGCGCTGGCGCTGTCTTCAAAATACGGCGGTAAAATAACGATAAAATCGACGGTCAAAGTTAAATCGGCCTCGGATCTCGCAGCAGTATACACGCCAGGCGTGGCCGCCGTCGCGAAAAAGATAGCTAGGTCGCCGGAGTCTTCTTATGACCTCACTTGGAGGTGGAACACGATATTCATAGTGACTAACGGCACTAGGGTCCTAGGTCTGGGCAATGAGGGCCCGTTGGCGTCGCTCCCGGTCATGGAAGGCAAGTCCCTGTTGTACAAGATATACAGCGGCATAAATGCGATACCCATACCTATCAAAAGCACGGGCGTGGAAGAGTTTACAGACGTGGTCGACGCCATATCCGCCACCGCAGGAGGCATACACTTAGAGGACATAGAATCCCCGTTCTGCTTCGACGTGCTCGAGCGTGTAAGTGCCAGGGTCGCCGTCCCCGTTTGGCACGATGACCAGCAGGGGACTGCAGGAGCGACACTCGCCGGGCTGATAAACGCCTTTAAGCTCGCAGGCAAAGACCTGAAAGACGGCAGGATAGTGCTGGTCGGCGCGGGCGCAGCTAACATAGCGCTGTTCAACCTGCTGTCCGACTACGGCGTCGACGTAGGTAAGATAATCGTCGGCGACAGCAAAGGTCCGTTAAGCAGACAGAGGCCCGACGCCGATGTGATGAAAACCGCGAACAAGTGGAAATATAGTGTGCTTGAAAGGTCCAACCGGGCGGGGGTGACGGATATAGCGGAGTCGTTCAACGGCGCAGATGCGATAGTCGGATTCAGCAGAGGCGGCTCTATATCGCCCGATTGGATAAAGAGGATGGCGAAAAAACCGATAGTATTTGCGAACGCAAACCCGACACCAGAGATATGGCCAGACGTTGCAAAGCGCGCCGGCGCATACATAGTGTCCACTGGAAGATCCGATTATCCAAACCAGGTCAATAATAGCCTCGTTTTCCCGGGACTGTTCCGCGGGGTATTGGATTCCCACGCGGTCAAGATAGACCACGGAATGACGATAGCCGTAGCAGAAGCATTGGCTGAACTGGCCGAAAAAGACGGCATAGACAAAAATCACATCCTACCAGCAATGAACCATAAACATCTCCACGCCGTGGTGGCCGCGTCCGCCGCGGAATACGCGTCTAATAACAACATGTCAGCGATAAAAGGCGACTGGGCTTTCTTCTATGAGAAGGCTAAAAAGCAGATACGCAAGGGACAGTAACTTCTATTTTTAAGATTTAAATATTAATTCTATCCTAACATCTTGGATGAGAAAGCAAGCCGAAACGGAGCCCCAGTCCACAGCCAAGAGATTAGAGCAGCTTCTAGGCATCGATAAGTTTCCAAGCAGCATAAGGTGTCCTATGAACGATCATACTCTGGTAGAAGTTGCCGTACTGGATAGAATTGGCTCGGCAAAATATTCAAAGGAGGGCGATAACGAGACTTTAGCGCTGAGCGCAGATTACAGACTAACGCCGCAATCGCAGTTAGGACTGGACGACATTGCACGCAGCTTGAAAAAGCAACTAGAGTCCTGCTTGAAGCAATACGGCCAAGTGCACTTTGTCGAAAAAACCAACATTAACGTTATAAATGAAAACTTGCTGTCCGAGTACAATCTAAATATGTCCAAGCTATTATCATCCAGCACCGGAAACGAAACCGAAGCACGCAACGAGATAGGGTCATATCTGCACTTTAATCTTCGAAAGGAAGGGGGTGAAAACGGTAGATTGTCTATACTGTTAAACCTATCAAAAGAAAAGGCAAAGCGAGTGCTTTCTTCGCTCGACACGGTATACCAAGACCATGTTCGCAAGGAAGGAGTTTATCCAAACTAATCAGGTCTTTAATCTTTCTTCCAGTCTATAGTATTCATCCCAGAGCTCTTTCGGCATCTTGTCGCCGAATTTTTCAAAGAACGCCTTGGTGGTCTTTATCTCTTCGAGCCACCCGCCCCTGTCGACGCTCAGGAGGTCTTCCAAGTCGCTTTTTGAGACGCTCAATCCCGTCGTATCTATGTCTTCCACCTTTGGCACATAGCCTATCGGCGTCGCGACTGCGTCGACCTTACCGGATACCCGATCCATCATCCATTTTATTATTCTGAAGTTCTCAGAAAAGCCCGGCCATACATATTCGCCCTTCTCGTTCTTCCTGAACCAGTTGACGAAAAATACCCTCGGTTTTTCTTTTAGTTTCTTGCCGAATTCTACCCAGTGGCCAAAATATTCCCCCATATTGTAGCCGCAGAACGCGAGCATAGCCATGGGGTCCTGTCTTACTTCACCGACTTTCCCGGCCTGCGCCGCAGTGGTCTCTACTCTCATCATCGCACCGAGAAGTATCCCGTGCTCCCAGTTGTACGCTTCATACACCAGAGGTATAAGTCCGGCGCGCCTTCCACCAAATATGATTATAGACGGCGAGACGCCGGCCGCATCGTCATAAGCTTCAGATTTTGGACCGTACTGGGAGATTGGGGTCGCATAACGTGAGTTCTTATTGGCGACCGGCTGGCCGGAGCTCGGATCCCATTTCTGGCCCTTCCAGTCTATCACGCCTTCTGGGACGTCTTTGGTTAATCCTTCCCACCACGGTTTGCCGTCAGGCGTCACGCCGACGTTGGTGAAGATGGTGTTTTTCTTGATGGCGTCTATTATGTTAGGGTTCGAATTTAGACCGGTGCCGTACGCAACGCCAAAGAAGCCGTTTTCCGGATTTATCACCTTCAGTTTGCCATGTTCATCGGCATGGAACCATGCCAAGTCGTCGCCGAGCGTCCTCGTTTTCCAGCCGTTGAACGCTGACGGCGGTTTTATCATGGCGAGGTTAGTCTTTCCACTACCGCTCGGCAGCGCGCCTATCGCGT
This sequence comes from Nanobdellota archaeon, assembly GCA_021818665.1. GTDB lineage: Archaea > Nanobdellota > Nanobdellia > Parvarchaeales > Parvarchaeaceae > Parvarchaeum. The sequence goes on from JAKATQ010000024.1 coordinate 8,369, forward strand.
AAGACTTATCTCCCGTTGCGCTTTCCATTTCTAGTATGAACATGTGTTCTGCAAGCCATCCGTCCTTTTTCGCTTCGATGCTCTCAAGTCTAAGTGCATGCGGTTTTTTGCTTAGCGCGGCATTGCCTCCATAGTTGGTGTTTATGCTCATTAGTAACCTGTCCTCTGGAAAATGGCATATATATCTGTCCTCCTTTTTCAGGTTGCCCATGGAATGCAGGCCCCTGACGAACTCCCCGCCGTTCTTTAGGTGCTCTATCGCTATGGAGCCCATCCTGGTGAGCACGCCGGTCGTCAGCACCACAAGAGGGCTGTCGCTTATCTCGACGCCAAGCCGGGAATATTTTGAGTCAGCCGGTCCGAGAATGTATGGTATGACATACATCTTTCTGTCCTTCATCACACCGTCGAAAAGGCCATCGAGCGTCTTCTTCGCGGCGTCTGGCGCCATCCAGTTATTGGTCGGTCCCGCTTCTTCCTGCGTTTTGGAGCATATGAACGTCCTGTCTTCGACGCGCGCGACATCCGATGGGTCGTTCCTGTAAAGGTAACAGTTTTCATACACACCGCCGCCGAGGGCTATCAACTCGTTCTTCTCCAGCATCTCTTTTTCTATGCGGGTTTTTTCTTCCTGCGAGCCGTCGCACCAGACTATTTCAGAAGGTTTAGTAAGAGCGGAGACTTCTTCCACCCATTTCATAAGATCTGGACGAATCTTCCTTATGTATGTCTCGTCTATCACAGTAAGACCTGCTATCGCCGAGCTATGGTAACTAAGAAGAGCTGGCGCCTTTTATAGTTTATCAGACTGGAAAAACAGATATAATCACTTCATTGCGCCAGTCACTGTCTATACCGCGAGATCTTCAAGTACCTTGTCCATGTTGACAGTAGAATGTCCGTTCTGGTCGGCTATGTCAGCGTTGGCAGGAGGCTGTATCCCGCGGGCCCTGAGCCGGTCTTCGAAGGTATCCGGGTTTTCCCACTGGAAGAACAGTCCAGTGCTCATATTATCAGCGGTCTCGCCCAGGAGAGTATTCAACGCCTGAAGTTTCTTCTGGTTCACTTCGGAAACGTTCGATGGGTCCTTTACTATGGCGTCGTAAGTAGCAGGAAGCGGCTTTGTGTGCTGGCCGAACCACTCCATATTGGTGAATTCCGGATTGTAAGTAGGACACCCCTGCAGTATGTCGACCACCGCGAGACCGTTGTGTCTTATGGCTCTTATCATCAGATCCGTCGCCTCTTTTACGTTATAGCTCTGCGTTCGTGCGACAAAAGTGTAGCCCGCCATTATCGCCATAGCTAGCGGATTCAAGGCGCCATTTATATTTGGTTCCGGTATTCCTTTAACTTTACGCTTCTCAGGCAGCGTAGGGCTAGCCTGTCCTTTCGTAAGAGCGTATACACCGTTGTCGTGTACGAAAAGCTTTATGTTGGTATTCCTTCTTCCCGCGCTTACAAAGTGCCCTGCGCCTATACCGTATGTATCACCGTCGCCACTGTCTATTATTACTGTAAGCTCAGGGTTCGCAAGCTTTATGCCCTCTGCAAACGGTATCGCCCTTCCATGCAGCGTATGTATGCCGTTCACGTTAACGAAGTGCGGCAATTTGGATGAACAGCCGATGCCAGACACTATGACAGTTTTGTGTATATCCGCGTTCGTGCCTATGAGGGCGTTTTTTACCGACAGCAGTATGCCCATGTCCCCACACCCCGGGCACCAGTCATTAATCTCGTTTGGATTCAGATCCTGCAGACTAAGAGGCATTCAAAACCACCCTTTTTTCGCCTTTCATGATTTTTACAAGGCCTTCACGTATTTCATCGTACTTCATCGGTCTTCCGTTATATTTTAGTATCTGTTTGTCTATCAGGATGCCGGTCTTGGCAGCGATGTGTTCACGCAGTTGTCCGCCTATGTTCTGTTCGATGCAAACGACTTTTTTGGCCTTCTTTATTATGTCGCCGACTTCGGTCGGCAGCGGCTCTATTAGTTTTATCTGCAAGAATGCAAAGTTGGGCGTCATAGCTTCAAGGACGGCCGTTGACGGCCCGCCCCAGCCGACTATCAGTAGGTCCGCTTTCGCAGGGTCCCCGAATATGTTGTACTTTTCACCAGCGGGTATCCCCGACAGTATAGCCCCAATCTTCTGCGTGCGTTTCTCCATCATACGATTCCTTATGTTTACGTCTTCGGATATGTGCCCGATCTCGTCGTGCTCGTCTCCGGTCGCCCAGGTTACAGCAGTGGGGTCGCCGAGTCTTATCCTATTAGATATGTTGTCCGGTGTAAACTGGTATCGTTTGTAGCTAGGTCCGCCGGCATCTATGAGTTTGCCGCGATCTATCTTATAGTCCGATTTTATCTTAACCACCATGTTCTTATCCATGCTCAAAGAAGCCTGCGACAAGCTTTTCTCCCCCAAGACTATAACTGGCAACTGGAATCTTTCTGCATAATTGAATGCTAACGCCACCACGGATATAGATTCCTCCACGCCGCCGGGGGCCACTACAATCTTGTTGAAATCACCGTGTCCTATATGAGCAGCGAATAGCAGGTCCGCCTGCTCTGTTCTAGTAGGCTGGCCAGTCGCTGGAGAGCCGCGCTGATGGTCGATTAGTACGAGCGGCGTTTCCGTCATCCCTGCCCACGTTACAGTTTCTGTCATCAGCGAAAGACCCGGGCCGGACGTCGACAAAGACGGCCTTATCCCAGTAAGTGCGGCGCCGGTAGCCATCCCTACTACTGCGAGTTCGCTTTCCGGCTGCACGACCCTTATCCCGAGTTCAGGATGGGCTTCTATGAAGTTGCTCTCGTCGCTCGCTGGCGTTATAGGATAATACACCTGCATCTTGCAGCCGGCGATGGCTTTTCCTATGGCAGTAGCCGTGAAACCCTCCATGTAGAGAAGCTCTTTTTTAGGCAGAGGCCTTAGGTCGGCGACTTTTGGCATCTTTTGGTAATCTATATAGTTTATCGTCTTGTCCGCGACAGCGACGTTCATGTTGATTACACCAGCAGATTTGTTGCCAAATATGGCCTTGAGCGCGTCTTCTATCTCCACCGTAGGCAACCCAAGCATATGCACGGAAGCGGCGACGCATATGACGTTTTTTGCTATAACAAGGTCGCTCACCTTTACGTTTAAGTCCTTGGCGCAGGCATTCAGTATTCCGTCGAAATCTAGTTGCAGGACCTTGATGTCCTTGCGGCTTATCTTTGAAGTGTCCGTTTTTGTGTCGACTATGAGCGTGCCACCTTGTCTTACGTCCTTCACGTGGCCCTCGTGAACAACTTCGCCCCGCAGATTCTTTTCCCCAAAGACGGACTCGTCATCAAAGAATATCGCGAAGTCGACCAACGAACCGAGTGCTCTTACTGGTTTGTCCGATACGCGCACTGTAAAGAAACTGTGCATCCCCTTGATGTTAGAAAAATACTCGCGGTATCCATAAGTGTAATAACCATGCTTCATCATCATCCTTGAAAAAAGACCTAGGGCAGAATCTATCCCGCTGCCTTGCTTGCCACCGGTCATCCAGTTCAGCTCTACCATGCGAAGTCTATCTAAAGATTCTCATCCAACCATTTCTTGAGCATGGGTTTAGGCATCGCGCCGACCGTACTAGCTTTTATCTTTCCGTCCTCGACCAAGAAAGTGGTCGGTATGCTGGATATCCCGTACTTTGAGGACAACTCCTCGTTTTCATCGACGTTCACCTTTACCAGCTTTATTTTGCCATCATATTCTTTAGCGATGTCTTCTATGACCGGAGAATACGCTTTGCACGGTCCACACCACGCGGCCCAGAAATCCACTAGTGTAGGTACCCTCGCTTTCATGACCTGCGCATCGAACTGCTCCATCCCTTTTATTTCCACTGAACTCATATTCCCTCCAAACGCTATAGGGCCAGAAGGCTCTGAACGTATGATAATAATTCGTAGTTCCTATTATTTAAGTTTTAAAGGACCTTCTATCTTCTCTCTAGTAGAAACTTCTGGATGTCCGACGCGGTCTTTGCGACATATACGCCGGCTTCTTCCAGGGAAGATATCTTGGCCTCGGCAGTCCCGCTCTTGCCGGAGATTATCGCTCCGGCATGGCCCATCCTCTTGCCGGGTGGTGCGCGCAGGCCTGCGATGAAAGCAACTACTGGTTTTACAACGTGCGCCCTTATGAAATCGGCTGCGTCCTCCTCTGCGTTGCCCCCTATCTCACCTACGAGCACTATATTGGAAGTGTCCTGGTCGTCCTTGAAAAGTTTCAGCGCGTCTATGAAACTAGTGCCGTTAACCTTGTCCCCGCCTATCCCGATGACAGTGCTCTCGCCCAAACCTGCCGAGGTTATATAATTTACTATTTCGTATGTCAGCGTCCCGCTCCTAGACACCACGCCTACGCTGCCCTTTTTCAGTACCATATTTGGTATTATCCCTAGCTTAGCCACCCCAGGCGTAGCTATGCCCGGGCAGTTCGGGCCGACTATCCTGGCGCCGTTGAGCCTAGCATAAAGCTGGAGGTCTACCATGTCACTGGCAGGCACGTGCTCTGTTATTATTACCAGGAGTTTTATGCCGGCGTCTATGGCTTCTATCGCAGCGTCCTTTGTGAATGGCGCAGGCACGAAAAGCACGGATGAATTAGCGCCGGTAGCCTTTACGGCAGAATCAACGTCATCATATACCATTACGCCGTTGACGCTCTGGCCCGCCTTTCCGGGCGTTACCCCTCCGACTATCTTCGTGCCGAAATCCATCATCGCCTTTGTGTGGAACTCTCCCTGGTGGCCAGTTATACCCTGCACGATGGCCTTCGTGTCCGGCGTAAGCAGCGTAGTCATGCGACTTGCCCTCTAGTTGCGGACACAGCCGCGTTTATTGCGTCATCCGACGTGTCGAACGCCATTATCCCGTTTTGTTTTAGCAGTAGTTTGCCTTCGTCTTTATTGAATCCGCTAAGGCGTACGAATATCCCGAACCTGGGCTTGTACTTCTTCACAGCGTTGATTATGCCGTTCGCGACGGTATCGGCTTTTGTCACGCCTCCGAATATGTTTATTACGAGCGCTTTCGGCTTTGCTTCCGATACTATCCTTATCGCTTCAGCCACTCTGTCCGGGTCGTCCGTCCCTCCAAGGTCCAGAAAGTCTCCCGCACTGCCGCCGACATCGGATATCCTGTCGATAGTGGCCATCGTCAGTCCGGCTCCGTTTGCTATCAGCCCTATGTCGCCGCCGAGTCGGACAAAAGATATATCGTGCTCCTTTGCTGTCCTCTCTATCTTGTCCGCTGGCAATTCTTTTTGGAATTCCTTGTGCCTGAAGAGCGCATCGTCGTCTATCACGACCTTCGCGTCCAGCGCGACGGGGCCGTCGTCCGTTATGCCTACCGGGTTTATCTCGACGAGTTCCGCGTCCTTTTCGGTGTAAATAGCCCACATCGCGTCCAAAAGAGCGTAAATCTTCTTCCTCAGCGATTCGTGGATATCAAGATAGTCGAACATGGAGCGTTTCTGGTATTCTCTCAGGCCGACCATAGGATTTATTTTGACGATGTTTAATTCTTCACGCGGCACCTGTTCTATGTCAACTCCGCCCTTCTTGGAGACTATGAAAACCGGCAGTCTCTGTGTCCTGTCAAGTGCCACGCTCATGTACACCTCGGCTTCGTGCTCCACCCGGTCTTCTACCAAAAACGCCTCTGGCTTGAAGCCGTTGAACTCCTCGGAGGCCATCTTTTTAAGCACTTTCTTTGCCTCATTATACGTCTTTGCCTTGACGACGCCGCCGCTTTTGCCGCGTCCACCGGTAGGCACCTGGGCCTTTATGAAGACCACGCCGCGGTGTGCGCGTTTTAGGCCGGCTGGAGTTTTCGCGACATAGCTTTTCGGGACACTTATCCCGTACTTCGTGAAAAGAGCCTTGCCTTGGTATTCGAGCAAGTTAACCATAATATTATCCGACTTTTCGTAAATAAATAATCCTTGCACCGCGTGGAAAGAGCGTTCGGGTCGCAGTGGGCCCAGTTAATTTTTCTTTCCGGATATCTGTACGTCGTCCACCAAGATGGAAGGGACTGCCATCCCGTCCAGTTTGACCGTGTCAGACCCGATGGCCGACACCTTTTTCATGAGGTCCAGGAGGTTTATCCCGAACATAGTCTCCTTTACGGGGTATACAGTCATGCCGTCCTCGACATAGTAGCCGTTCAGGACCATCGCAGAGAGGTCTCCGGTGACCATGTTGGGACTGTCGCCGGTGTCTATAAGGTATATCCCCCGCTTTACTTTCTGCATGAGGTCCTCAGCCGTCCCCCGCCCTTCTTTAAGGACGACGTTCGTGGTGTCTATCGAGCCGCTGGGCGAATAGAAGCAGTTCCCCGTGTCCGGCTCTTTCATCTTCTCCGAACTATAGAGATAGATCG
>JAKATQ010000061.1 GCA_021818665.1 Nanobdellota archaeon
TTTCATGACCGCTTTGGCCCTGTATATGCCATCGTAATTGGGTAGATTATCCCGTGCATAATCTAAATAAAGTCTCTTTAAGTCCGGTATCTCTACGTGAAAGCAGCCACTTTTAAGCTCTATGATGTCGCCTGGTCTGAGTTCCTGGTCGCGCAAATCGGATACATCGTAGTTCTCAAGTATTTCCTGCAAATCAAAGTGCCTGCTTGCTTTCAACCGCCTGGGAGTCTTTGATTGGAGAAAATCTAACATGTCTTTTATATGTTCTCGTCATATAAATCAATTGCGCCGCCGCGATTTTTCAAGCTTTTATCTCTGCAATAGCATAAAATCCGTATGAAAATCGAATATGACAGGAAAGCCTTCGATATAAAAGGACCTGCCTCGCCGATAGAGATAGCTAAGGAAATCGGCATGCAGCTCAAAGGTATCATCGCGGCAAAAATCGGCGAAACTCTTGTCGACTTGAGCAGAAAGGTTGATTGCGACGGTGGTCTGTCTTTCCTAGATTTCAATTCAAAGGAAGGCAAGGAGATTTTCTGGCATTCCAGTGCACACATAATGGCGGCGGCCGTGAAAAGGCTTTTTCCTGACATACTTCTCGGCATGGGGCCCGCCATAGACGAGGGATTTTACTACGATTTTTACGGCGTAAAACTTGGCGATAACGACCTAGCACGGATAGAACAAGAGATCCAAAAGATAATAAAAGAAGATTCGAAATTCGTCAGAAAAGAAGTCAGTAAAGAAGAAGCAAAAGCGCTCATGCGGCACAACCGGTTCAAGCTCGAGATCATCGACGAGAGCACACCGCCATACTTGATATACGAGACCGGAGACTTCGTGGATCTTTGCCGTGGGCCGCACGTCCCGTCTACCAGATATGTGAAGGCCGTAAAATTGCTAAAAGTGTCCGGAGCGTACTGGAAGGGTGACAGCAAACGCGACGTAATGACGCGGGTGTACGGGATATCCTTCCCGTCAAAAGAAGAGTTAGAAAGCTACTTAAAACTGGAGAGCGAACGTGACAAGCACGATCACAAGAAACTTGGCCGCGCACTGGAGCTATTCGAGACTTCGCCACTGTCCCCCGGCTCTCCGTTCTTCTTGCCGAAAGGCGCTATCGTCTACAACGAGCTAGTCAGGCTCGCGCGTGAGATGGACAAAAAATATGGTTATCAGGAAATAATAACGCCAATCATCGCGAAATCGGATGTGTGGAAGACAAGCGGACACTATGACAAATATAGAGAGAACATGTACCGTGTCAATCCGTTCACTGGTGAAGATGAGGAATATGCTCTAAAACCAATGAACTGCCCATTTTCTACCATCGTCTTCAAGTCCAGGATCCGGAGCTACAGGGACCTTCCTCTGCGCTTCTCAGATTACGGTTTCCTGCACAGATACGAACTCGAAGGCACTTTAGACGGGCTTTTTAGGACAAGACTGTTCGAGCAGAATGATGCGCACATATACGCTACCGAAGACCAGCTTGAAGGCGAGATATCAAAGATACTCGACATGATGAAGGAGCTCTACGCCATCTTTAATTTCACTCCTATAATGGTTCTGGCTACGCGACCCGAAAAGAGGATAGGCGCTGAAGAAGAATGGGACAAGGGAGAAGAGGTTCTAAAGTCGGTGCTGGAAAACGGCGGCTATAAGTATACTGTAAAGGAAGGCGATGGCGCGTTCTACGGTCCTAAGATAGATGTTTATGTCCTGGATTTCACTGGAAGGCCTGAATCGGCTTACGCAGTCTTTACCGTGCAAATAGACTTCAACCTCGCCAACAGGTTCGGTGTAAGATACGTGGGCGCGGACAACAAGGAGCATGTCCCGGTTGTCATACATCGAGCCGTGATGGGTTCGATAGGTCGTTTTATGGGTATAATACTCGAGAACACCGCGGGCGACCTACCGGTCTGGTTGTCCCCTGAGCAGGTAAGAGTGTTACCCATAACTGATAGGAACAAGAAGTACTCCGCGTCTGTGACGGAAAAACTCGTGAAAGAAGGCGTGCGCGCGAACGCAGACGAAAGCAACTCCACACTAGATTACAGGATACGTGAAGCCCAATTGATGCGGGTTCCGTACGTCTTGGTAGTCGGCGACAAAGAGGAGGCCACGAAGACCATAGCCGTCAGAACGAGAGACGGCAAGACGAAGTATGGGGTTGGCCTAGAAGACTTTTCCGGAACCATGCTTAAACGAATAAAGGAACGAACTTTCCAAATCGCCTGAGATAAAAAAGCGCTGAGGGTGAGATTTGAACTCACAAGGGTAAAAACCCACAAGCTTTCAGGCATCCGTCTCCAGGCTTGCGCGCTGCCAGGTTACGCGACCTCAGCATTAATAGCATATTTCTTCAGCATGATTTAAATATGTGCCAAACGCCGGATTTTGGCGCACCGAAAGGTTTAAAGACTAATCTTTACTAAGATTATGTATGGAAAGCCACTATAGGTTTTTGAAAGTCAACAAAGAGATGCGGTTCGGCGACTACAACGTGAGATACGTGAAAAAAGAGCAGAAAGAGAAGAAGGAAGGTTCGCCTGCGGTGGACATAAACAAGGAGTCTATCAAGGTCGTCAAAGGTGAAAGCAAGCTTAGGCTGAAAAAGAAGGAAAAGCTTGCACTGATAGAAGCGATGAAGGACGACAACGTCGACAAGATGCACGACCTGCTGCAAACGTATCAGTGAACCGGAAACCCTACGCAAAAACGACGAACTGCACTTTTCGCCCTGTCCAGTGCAGTTAGATGCGCAGGTTAGACCCCTACTAACTTTACTTTCTTTGATTTTATGCCAAGTACCGCGCCGTCGACCTTTATGGTCAGGTCGACCGTAAGGTCTGCGTCTTTTCTTGTGAACATTATCTCTTCCTTCGCCGTCTTTTCCACCGAGACGCTGACGAAAGGAAAAAGGTAGTTTATAAGGCTCCTGAATAGGGTCTTAGAATAGATCGGAA
>JAKATQ010000062.1 GCA_021818665.1 Nanobdellota archaeon
CGAACAAGCGTCCGCCTTTGATTCATACCCGCGTATTATCGCGTTAACGAACGACGGCGGGGACGTACGTCCCCGCTTTCTTTTTGTGGCGCGAACGATGCGCTGCGCGAACGTTTTTGCTTATTGACGAACGAACGATCTTGATCGCGGACGATCTTTAGCGCGAACGAACGATCTTTCTGACGCACGAACGATGCGCTGCGCGGGCGATTGTGAGCACGTACGACCACCGCCACGAACGTTGGGCCGGACGGACGGTGCGGTGCGCGCGGGAGGGACGTACGTTCGCCGGAACGAACGGCGGGGAAGGCACGAACGAACGATGCCACGAACGAACGAGCGGGCGGACGATGCCGTGCACGTACGATGCCGTGGACGTACGATCGGGGTGCACGTACGTGGGCGTGCGCGGAGGGGCACGTACGAATGCCGGTAACGAACGGCGGCGGAAAAGACCGCCACGAACGCCGCATCCTTTTGACCTGAGACGTACGGGCGTGGGTCACGTACGGGCACGGACGGGCGGGGAGGCACGTACGGCGGGGTGCACGGACGGACGCCGGTGCGCTGCGCTGCGGGGGCGCACCCCTACGAACGGGGCCACTGCGCTGCGGTGCGCGGACGGGGCCGCGTACGCCCCCTCTGCAGTGCGCTGCGCGCGGCGGGGGGCGCGGGGCGCATGCGCGTGGGCGCAGTTTGAAAATTCCTACTATTAGGAATTTTCAGAATATTGGGAAAATGTGGGAATTGTGTACACAATGGGAGAATGTTCCACCAATGCCTGGACTTGGTGGAAAATTCTGACTATTTAGACAAGGAGCGAATATTCGCGCAAGCGCGAATATTCAGAATTTTCTGAATATTCAGACCTATCTGAATATTCAGAAAATTCTTACAATTCCGATAAGACTGAATTTTCAGACAAGTCTGAAAATTCAGAATATTCTGACAATTCCGATAAGTCTGAATTGTCAGAATATTCTAAACCATCGGAATATTCTGAATTTTCAGACAAGTCTGAACATTCAGAATATTCAGAAAACCGCGGCAATTCGGAATTTTCTGGCAATTCAGAATTGCCGGCAATAGTGGGAATTGCTGGAATTGTCAGAATCTTCGCCAAAGGCCGGCGGAAAGCGGAAAACTCTCCCATATGCAGTTATTATACCGCAAGGCAGGGAGTATTACCACAATGCCGGTAAAAGTGGATTCAAGCCAGGCCGATTCAGAATTGTTTGACAATGGCGGTACTGGTTAGCGACTAGTTTTTACCAGTCTTGGGATTGGTCACCATATCGCCTATCAGTTCCCACATTTGGGAGAGATTGACATACGGTGATGTTGCGTATGGCGATAGGAAGATCTATACTGCGGATAGCGCCGCCATACGCGGCGACTGATAGGAGATGAAGAGATGAAGAGGACCGAACGCATTGAGATCGCGCGGTTGTGGTTACGCTCTGACATGGGGGCCGACTATCTCCGGAAAGCGGAGCGTGTGGGTGGGCCGATGCTCGCTACGCGGGAAATTCGATTCCACCTCGCGGAAATCTTGGCATCTTGATAGCTAGGCTCCAAAAAAATGAACGTCCACGGGATATCTCCCGTGGACGTTCATTTTTTATAGGCTCGCTACAGCCTCCTGGCCACGCTAGGCTCCAAAAACTAAACGTCCGGCAGGACAGCCTGCCGGACGTTGAGTTTTTTCCTCATCCCTCTTGTGCTATCGCCTAAAAGGAGTATGCTAGGTATAGCGCCATATACCCATATGGCGACTATCGGGAAGAGAGATGAGAGAGACATGGCTAAGGTATCGCTTGGATACGCGGGTAGTGTAAAGGCGGGATCTGGCAAAGGCCGTAGGCCGCAGTTCCTGCCTTTGGAGGAAAAGTTGGGATATGCCGCCGACCTTGCGGAGGCTCTTCGAAAGGTCGGGCACGAAATCACCGATCCACAGGAGATGCCCTCGATCCTGTACAGTATCGCGGATGTCCCCGCGCGAATTCACGCGCGCGCAAAGAGTGAAGGCCTTGATTGCCCTTTGCTGTCGGCAATCCGCGTGGGGATCTCGATCTACGATTCCCTTTCCTCCACTAATGGCGAAGCATCCTTGTGCTGGGCAGTCTCAGGTTGTCTGGTAGTTGTTGGCAAGAATGCCGACACCCAAAAACTGGATGAATCCGGTAATCCAGTTTTTGGTAAGGATAAAAAGCCTGTTATGGGGCCGTTCCGCATGGTGAGCGAGGACCGCGCAGGGTATTACATCCCGACCGGAAAGCATCTGGCAGATTCTGGATGCTTCGCGATTGCTGAGTTTTTCGCGAAAGAGCATGGCGGGATCGATGAATCGCGGTCCGGCTTCCAGATTGGGATCAAGAGTTTCAGGAGTCCGCATAAGGTGCTTGGTGCTTGGAATCCCGATATGGTGAAGCAATTCGCCATGTATCAGGGTAGCGCCGTTGGGGAACAGAGCAAGCATCGGCGTTCTTCTTGGGAAGTAGCGCCCAAGAAGTAGCGCCCAATGCGCGGGAGGGATGATCCCTCCCGCGCATATTCGCGGGAGGGAAGGAGATGCTGAGATGGCGTTAGCACGATTCATGCCAATCGCTATCATCCTGATAGCATGGCTAGCAAGCGGTCTTCACTGGTAGGATAGGCTTCAAAAAACTAAACGTCGGCAGGACAGCCTGCCGACGTTTAGTTTTTTATGGTCACGCTAGGCGGTAGCTGGCCAGCCATCTCCTGGCCACGCTAGGCGGTAGCTGGTTAGCGCCTAGACTTTACCAGTACAGGATGAGACTGGTAAATGTATACATATGCAGGGTACCCATATGGGTACCCTAAGTGATATATCATATGTGGTAATAGTATGTGGTATGAGATAATGTTCAGACAGTTTATATAATACACGCGGCGGGGTAAAATTACCTCACTCACTAGA
>JAKATQ010000025.1 GCA_021818665.1 Nanobdellota archaeon
TCTATGAAGTACTGGCAGCAGAAATGGAAGGAAAAGGCGGGATACGGGAAGAGCTGGCTCGTGGAATCCTTCTTTTCCGCCTTCAAGCGCCGTTTCGGAGAGAGCACGTATGCTCCCGAAGGTGGAAGTCCGTGCAGAACGAGCTCAGGCTCAAGGCGATGCTTTACAATAAGCTGCTTGGAGCATAAGCCGGCCCAAAAAGAAAGAGACACGCCTGGACGACACTATCGTGTTTTATACTAGTTATGCACAGGCGTATAAATATTGTTGTGCGACCGCATATGGCATATAGAAACCTTTTTATATGCTCTGCCATCTATTAAGCTCTATAATTATTAGGAGGTAAACACATGGCTACAGGGATGATAAGGTTCGCTTTGAAAGCGTACAGAAACAAGAAGTCAAATGATACTTTAGAAGAAATACTGGATATCATACCTTCCCTTTCTGTAAAAGTGAACGTAACTAAGGACCCTACGCAGTCGACTGGCTTCAAGATGGATGTGTTACAAGGTGATAATCCCACGATGCCATTCAACGCTTATGTTACGACCAGAAAGATACTCGCGCAATACGGAAATGTAGATGATGCGAAGCTCAAAGCATACAGCGGAGTCCTTATACAACGAGGTAAGGAAATATACCAGAGACTAGGCGGGAAAAGTGCCTTCATATTCGATTTTGACACGAATTCCGGCGTACTGCTGGACGCTGTAGGCCTGCACCCGGTCAAGATGGATCATCCAATAGTCTACATGGCGCGCAATCTGTTTCCGGTCCAGGCGCAAGACCAGCAGCATAGCTAGCGACCGTAAGTCGGTATCCGGTGTAAAGTATATAAATAGACTCTTGACTATAATAGTCCATGATGAACCAAGAATGGGGCAAAAAGCTCTTGGCTGCCGTATTATCGAACATGCTTTCGAACAAGACCGCTGAGATGACTTTGGACCTCGACGACATAGAACTTAGGTTGCCTCGTCTAAAAGAACCGATAAAGCTGTCTGGCAGGGTGAAGATAAACTTCGCCACCTCCAAAAAGAACAGGAAGTAGACACATGGGAGACCTCAGACCTGGCAGGGCTTACAGGGACTTCGGCGTTCCGTACACTAGGAAATCTAAGTACAAATCGAAGAACTATGTCAAGATGTCGCAGGCGCCCAAGATAACGCAGTACCACTCGGGTAATCTATCAAGAGAGTTCGAGAAGAAACTTCTGATCGTATCGCAGACTACAAGACAGATACGCGACAATGCCCTCGAGGCTGCCAGGATAATCGCCAACAAGTACCTGACAGACAGTGTAGGGGACCAGAATTTCCACCTAGTCGTTGTGGCGTATCCGCACCAAGTCCTACGCGAGCACAAGCTAGCGACGGGCGCCGGTGCAGACCGTTTCTCTTCCGGGATGCAGAAATCGTTCGGCAAACCCATAGGCCTTGCGGCGAGGATACGGGCCGGCGGCACCCTATTCGAGATACGGCTACAGCCGGAACATCTAGGGCACGCTAAGATCGCTGCGACAAAGATAGGCAAAAAACTGGGAATAAAGACAAGGTCGATTCTCGCCTGATTCAAAACATTTCTTCTCTTTTTCCGCTAATCTTATTCGTGTACCTGAAAAGCACGAACAGCAGCGATGACAGTCTGTTAATGTAAGTTTTTATTACGGCGTCAGTGACGTTCGCGTCTATCACGCTGCGCTCAGCCCGCCTGGCTACAGCGCGGCATACGTTCAGATATGCCGATTCCACCGAACCATTGGGGTAGATGAACTTTACGAGATCCGGGACCTCTTTGGAATATCGCTGTAGCATTTCCTCGAGGAAGTCCACGTCTGCTTTGCCGAGCGGGCGCTTTCCATCGTGCAAAGCCTGTGAATAACCGGAAAGTTCCACATTTATAACATAAAGATCTCTTTCGAGCCGCTTAAGGACGGCTTTAACGCCCTCGTCTTTTGCCACCGAGTATGCCAGTCCGATAAACGAATTGAGCTCATCGACATCTCCTATGGCCTTTATCCTTTTGTCGTTTTTAGCCACTCTCCTTCTGTAAACGTCAGTCTTCCCAGAGTCGCCGGTGCCAGAATAATACTTCATTGATCCTCTTGGTCTTCCTTTTCGGCTTCTGCGCTCCTCAGAAGGTAATATTTCGCACGCCGCCTTATGCCGTCCATGTACACTCTGAACATGTCATAGGAAAGATGGTAAAAAACGGCCTTGCCGCGGTGCTCCGATACTAGAATCTTGCCGAACATTGGTGATACAAGGTTGTAGAAGTGCTTTTTCCCGTTTTGGGAATTAAGGTCTACGCTTAGAAAAATCGCAAGGTCCTCGCGGCTTATCTCGTTTTTCTCGCGTATGTGGTTTATTATCCTTACCGCTTCTGCGTGCAGTTTTTTGCTTTTAGGGTGGTTCCCGTAAATAAGCTGCAAAACATCGTCAAGGCCTTCCATATACCAAGATTTAGTAGTACGCAACAAAATATAAACTAAACCGTTCCGAATCGGGATAAAATAGATATTATGGCAACGCTGACTTTAAATAAAGACCGAGCGATATCAGAGCATGGCAGACAAGCCCCCGGCACCAGGCGAGTTCTATGTAAAAGACTTCATACTTTACGATGCCCTAGGAGGAAAGGCGATAGATGTAAGAAGCTGGTCCTTGAAGGTCACAGGACTTGTCGAAAAACCGTTTTCAACGACATACGATGAACTTCTAAAGAGGAAGCAGATAGAATACGTTAAAGATTTCAACTGCGTTACAAAATGGGCCGTTAAAGACGTCTCTTGGAGCGGCGTCTTGCTGAAGGACCTGATAAAAGAAGCGGTGCCGAAAAGAGAAGCGGACTGGATAATGTTCAGGTGCGATGAGGGTTACACGACGCCGGTGCCGCTGGAAGACGCGATGTCGGAAGATGCCATAGTAGCTCTTAAAATAAACGGAAAACCATTGGAGTTCGAAAGAGGCGGCCCGGCTCGGCCGTTCATACCGTCACTTTATGGCTGGAAGAGTGCAAAGTGGCTTACAGAGATATCGCTGATCTCAGGTTATCGCGACGGTTATTGGGAGAGATATGGATATCACAAACGCGGCCGAATTATGCTCGAGGAGAGGTTTCAGAGCTATGAATGGAAGAATATAAAGAAGCATGTACTACGAGCGATAAAGCTGTAAGGCTACGCTCGTAGTCACCTCTAATTTAATTTGTAGTCACCAAAACGTATTTAAAATAAACAAGTCTACATTAACCATGCATCTTGAAATCAGAGACGCTGATGGAAAAAAGAAATATTACCTGTCTCACTCTTATAGAGACAACGGGAAAGTGAAAAAGTTCCGCGCTTATCTCGGAGAAAACCTGACAGAGGCGCAGATTCGCAGCGCGACTCCGTCGGCAAAAGCTAGGATAGAAAAAATGTCCGAGAGAAGGTCTATGTCGATAAAGGCTTATGCAACAATAGCCGCAGTAGCCGCGGTCGTCTTAGTCGCCGCTATATTGCTTTTACAAACCGGTACAAACGTCAGTGGCAATGTGATAATAAGCTTGACGGACCCGGCGAACGTGCCTGCCGGCACGCAAAGCCTTACGATGAGCTGGTCAGGTCTTCAGGTGCACACTGTTGGAGCGGGCAACGGCGCGTGGACGAGTGTCACTTCAACAGGCTCCGTGAATCTTTTATCGCTTTCGAACTCCAGTATAATCCTCGGTGGACTCTCTGAACCTAATGGTACGACAGTCAATGAGGTCGGTTTCAATGTCTCTTCGGTGACCATCGAGATAAACAACACAGTCTATCCTGTAATCGTACCGAATAAAAGGATAATAGCTAACGTTTCCGGATCACAGGATATAAACGGGACAGTCAAAGTACTTATGGATCTGTCGCCTACGATTATCGACGTAGTCACAGCAAATTCAACGATATTCATAATGGTGCCATCGATAAGAGCTGTGATAGTGCCTACCTCAAGCGGCATCGCGCATGTCGTAGGCGCAGTAAAAGGCTTGGATCGTGATGAGCTGCAAGAACTTGACCGCATCACTCCGAATATAACTATAACTTCAGCTTCGCTCATGACGGTCGGCAACACTACCAATGTGCGGGTTACAGTCAAAGACAACTCCAATCAAAGTTTAACTCTCCAGCACGTTATGATAATAGGGAACCAGACGATCCAATTCCCTATACTAAATCATACAATACCCCACATACTCGGGAACGTGACGGGTGGCGAGGCGACAGGAGGAGAAGAGGGAGTGGCGTTTCCTAATGGCTCCATAACTGGAGGAGATAACGCTTCCGTCACAGCACACGTAGTTCTGGGGATAAACAAATATGACATGTCCGCTTACCAGAGATACGACGACAACACCGAAACACTTCCAAATGGTGTAGAAGTCTCAAAGGACATCCTGCAGAATGTAGAAGATGAGGCGCGTTTCAAAGTGATAAACTTCCAGGTCGCTCAAAATGGAACTCTTTTCCTTCCATATTTCAGATGCCTATCGATACAGAACAGAGGTAGCAAGAGCGAGATCCCAACGATTCATTCAGTGTGTCCAGATTTTGTAAACTACTCTGAATTCCAGAATGGATATAATCTAACTTCTAGTAACAGCGTTACACTTACTTTTACCGGCCATATAAGCTTAGGTCAAGGCAATCTCCTAGTGAACATCATAAGCGGCGATTCTTATAAAATAGTGGTACAGGGTACGAACGGTGCTAGAGCGGAAACTAACATTACGGCTACATAACGTCAATAAAATAGCATAATAAGCTAGCCGCAAATCTTTTAAAAGATTTAATCTTATAGATACTCCATATAAAGTAAACTAAGGAGAGCGATAGTATTTGATACAACTAGTGTTTTTGCTGGAGCTATTGATGACCGGCACAGTGGCCGGCTTCGTCGGCGCGCTCACTGGTCTCGGCGGCGCCGTAGTAATAACGCCGGTTCTATCATTATTGTTCGGGGTGCCGATAGAATATGCGGCCGGTGCGAGCCTAGTCGCCACCATAGCTACATCGAGCGGAGCCGCGGTCGCTTATATAAAAGACGGAATTGTAAATCTGAAGATAGGGATGTCGCTCGAGATAGCCACGACTATAGGCGCGATAATCGGTTCATTTTTAGCCGCCGCCGTATACGCGAACAATCTGGCGTATATTATATTTATAATATTCGGCGCAGTATTGCTGTCCTCCTTGTATCCGACTATAAAAAAAGGATACGGTCATAAAAGGACGAGAACAGACTGGTCGACGGACGTTTTCCAAATGAAAGGAGTCTATTATGATAAAGCCACCAAGAAGCGTGTAAAATACGCCGGGTCAAGATGGCACATAGGCGAGTCCATAATGTTCGTAGCCGGGACGATATCTGGCTTGTTGGGTGTAGGCTCTGGCGTCTTAAAAGTCCTAGCTTTGGACTCTGCGATGCGCTTGCCTATAAAAGTCAGTACGGCGACTAGCGATTTCATGATAGGTGTTACGGCTGTAACAGGGAGCGCTATATATTGGGCGCTCGGATACATACAGCCAATGTTGGTGGCGCCAGTGATAGTCGGTGTATTACTCGGAGCGTATTTCGGAACCAAAACGATGCAGGCGGATGGCAGCTCGCAATTAAGGTCGATTTTTGTGATAGTATTGGCGATAGTCGCTGTAGAGATGATACTAAGAGGGATTGGTGTAGCATGAGAAAACACTCTATTGACAGGATGATCTACAGAACGTTGGCCGTTTTTATATTGCTGAGCGCTGTACTCGTAAGTGTCGGCATCATACTTTCTCTTTATACAGGCACGTCTTCGCAGATAGGCACTTCTTTTATGACCGCAGGAGTCTTCGTTTTGTTCGCAACTCCCGTAGCACGAGTCGTGATGTCGATACTGGCTTTTTTGGAAGAAAAGAACCGGCTTTATGTAATTATAACATCGGTAGTGCTCACAAACATACTTATGGCCTTGTTTGTGTTGCCGATATTTTTGCGCGCTTGAGCGTTTAAAATGCTCCTACCGGGATTTGAACCCGGGTCTGCGACTCGAGAGGCCGCTGTCCTTGGCCACTAGACTATAGGAGCTTTAAATACAATTAAAGGAATGTCGTTTTAATATATATCTATGGACGGAAGATACCTTGCGGCGCTCAGCACGACCGTCGGGACGATCATAGGCGCTGGCATGCTGGCATTGCCATATGCGGTGTCAAAATCCGGGTTTTTTAACGGGTTGATCCTGTTTGTCTTACTGGGCATAGCCGGCACGTTCATAACACTTTACACCGGCGAACTTTCCTTCAGGTCCAAGACGCTCCAACAGC
Source organism: Nanobdellota archaeon (assembly GCA_021818665.1). Classification (GTDB taxonomy): domain Archaea; phylum Nanobdellota; class Nanobdellia; order Parvarchaeales; family Parvarchaeaceae; genus Parvarchaeum. The sequence continues at coordinate 6,333 of JAKATQ010000025.1, forward strand.
TGCCGGTGCTCATAAGTAAATACACGACCAAAAGGTTGCGCTGGATCGTCTTAGGGCTGCAGGTATTCACGCTTTACGGCGCGCAGATAGGTTATCTTATAGGGCTCGGCCTAATACTCACTGCATTGGTCGGTTTCCCGTACACGATTTCCGTCTCGGTTATTTTCCTATTGTCGCTCCCTCTAGTATATAAGGGATACGCGATGGTCGAGGACGCGGAGACTCCGCTCACGATCGCGAAGATAGGCCTGATAGTAGCTCTGATAATAATCGTCATGTTCTCGTTTAAGACGGCAAACGTGTCCTATTCGGACACGACGCAGTTTTTCGTACCATTCGGCGTGATACTTTTTTCGTTGGGGTCCTTCTCCATAATACCTGAAGTGAAAGAAGAGCTAGGGAAGAACAAGAAGATGCTGACAAGCGTCATAGTGGCGGCTTACGTCATATCGCTCGCGCTTTACATACTGTTCACACTAGCCTTCATAGGCACTTTCGGCCAGTCGGTCGGGGTTATAGCCACCAGCCTTATATCGTCCGGTGCCTATGAACAGCTGGTCCTGATATTCACGCTGTTTTTATTGATAACGCCATACATAGCCGTTTCGCTGGCCCTAACGGACGCGTTCAATTACGATTTCGGCCTAAAACGTCATTTGGGACTGGCATCCGCCATTATGGTACCATTCGTTATAGCTGCCATCAGCTCGGCTTTCATGTCGGCACTGCAGATAACGGGGGGCGTGTTCTACGCGCTTTTGTCGCTGCTCATATTATTCGGCGTTTACGAATCCAGGAATAAGCTCGGCAAAAACCCGGCTTTTACCGTGCCAGGGGGATATGCTATGCTGATATTTACCGGCGCTATAATGGCTATAGGTATGATATACACGGTGTACTACGTCTTATGAAAATATTAAAACTGGACAGGGCCGAGAACGAGGTGAAGATATTGATAAACTCTACAGACGACCTGATCGTCCTTGGCTATGTGATAGAGCCTCACGACAGACTAAAAGCCCATACGCAGAGAAAGGTAAAAATAAACGAGACACAGGACATAAAACCCGTTACCATAGAAATAGAAGTAGAGTCGACAAAGGCGGGCGAGAACGAGCTTTTCGTAAGCGGCAAGATAACCTACGCATCGGAAGAAGCCGTCCCACTGCACAAATATCACACCATAGGCCTCGAAGTGGGCGATAATTTCACGCTGTTCAAGCGCAGATTCCTAGGCTTCCAGCTCGAGATGCTGGAAAAGGCCGCCAAGAGATCGCCGAAGATATTCATATGTACGTATGAAGACGGTTACGCCATCTTCTACGGGATAACCAACTATTCTTTGTCTAGACTTTACGAACTCAAGGAGAACGTGTCGGGGAAGGCGTTCAAGAACGAGAGCAGAAAAGCGTTTTTCAAAAAACTAGACAAACACCTCATGGACGAACACGAACGGCAGAAGTGGGACCTGTTCATAATTGCCGGTAAGCGGATGGACAACGATGGGCTTAAGACGAGGCTGAAAGGCATAGACGCGGTATACGAGACGGTCTCGTACGCTGACACCGGCCTGAAAGAACTGATGAACAAAGATAAGATAAACGAACTCATGCACGGCACGAAATTGGCTAAACAACGGGCGCTCATAGGCGAATACCTCGGGGCCATATCAAAGGGCGATAAAAACTACGTGTACGGCACTGCGAACATAAAAGCCGCGTTAGAAAAAGGGCATCTGTCAGAAGCCATAGTTACGCGGGATTTCGTCTTGGACCATAAAGACATCATAGAAGCCATAGACGCATTCGGAGCCCGGATAGTATTTTTCGACGAGAAGGACGATTCGTTGGACATGCTCAACGGGTTCGGCGGGATAATCTTGAAGATAGTCTAAGGCGTTAGTCTTCTAGGCGTCCTTGGAAACGGCACGGCGTACATTATATGCGGCATCTTGCATATCCACATGACAAGCCTGTCTACCCCGAGCCCGAATCCTGAGTGCGGTATGGCGCCATAGCGTCGCAGGTCGACGTACCATCCATAATTCTTTTCATCGAGCCCCTCCTCCCTAAGTCGCCTAAGGAGGGTCTCCTTGTCGTCCACTCTCTGCCCGCCTCCTACTATCTCTCCGTAGCCTTCAGGTGCGAGAAGGTCGTTGCACAGCACGTGAGTTGGATCCGACGGATCCGGTTTATGGTAGAACGGCTTAAGCTTTATAGGGTATCTCATCGAAAAAACCGGGACTTCCAGCTTCGACGTTATGGCGCGCTCTTCGTCAGCGCCCAAATCGGCACCGTACTCGAGCTTCAGGCCGTTCTTATTAGCCAGGTCTATTATGTCTTCGTATCGCATGCGAGGGAACGGCGTCTCGACGGTCTTATGCAGAGGGCCGGTTTCTCTGCCGAGGAGCTTGAGCTCCGCAGAGTTGTTTTCCAGCGCCCTCTTGACCACGTGTTTTATCAGCCGCTCCTCGATGTCCATTATTCCGTCAAGGTCCGTGAACGCCATCTCCGCCTCGGCGTGCCAGAACTCCGTCAAGTGCCTCCACGTCTTGCTTTTCTCCGCCCTGAAAGATGGGGCTATGGTGTATATCTTCCAGAGCGAATCCACCATCGCCTCGGCGTAAAGCTGCCAGCTCTGCGAAAGATAAGCCTTTTTCTCGAAATAATCCATTTCGAACAGGGTAGACCCGCCCTCTACACTTCCGCCCACGAAAGACGGAGACTGTATTTCATAGAAACCCCCGTCGTCGAAAAATTCGTGTATGCTCTTAAAAACGGTAGATCTGACCTTCATTATAGCCGTGACCCTGCGGCTTCTGAACCATAGGTGGCGGTTGTCGAAAAGAAATACCTTCTTGTGGCCTTTTTTTATCGGGAAAGAGTCTGCGATACCATAGACACTTATGTTTTCTATGCTAATTTCATAACCGCCTTCAGCCCTGCGGTCCTCTTTCAGGACTCCTTCTACCCTGACAGAAGATTCGCGCGTGAGCCTATTTGCCTCTGTGAACGTCGTCTCACCGGCGTGGGACACGCACTGGATTACCCCAGAAGGGTCCCTTAGCATGACGAACACGTTGTTCTTCCCTTTTCTTACGCTGTTGACGAATCCATTAAGCACTATCTTTCTGCCGACGTTCTCTTTCGAAGTTACGTCTTTTATGAGTTTCTCCACTAAAATAATCTCCATGCTGATATAATACTTTTATCGGGGTAAAAAAGCCGTTCAGCGCTTATATATAGAGGCTTCTATAGTATTGATGTAAATCATCGATTACTTTATGGCTGCCGGAATCGACATAATGTCCGTCTCAAAGGGTTTAAAGAGCGAAAACGACTTGGAAACCAAATCTAGGCCTTATTTCAACCACTCCATAGAGCTAAAAAGGAGATGCACTAAAGAGGAGCGGGCCAAAGTCCTAGCAAGCGTCGGCCTTAACGTGTTTTTCTTTCCGGCCGAGATGGTGTCCGGTTGCGACATGCTCTCCGATTCCGGCACAACGACTATGACCAACGAGCAATGGGCATCTTTGCACATGGGCGACGTCGCTTACGGCTCAAATAGGGGTTATTTCGTCCTTATGGACCAAGTAAAAAAGACGTTTGGGGACGGTTTTTCGAACAGCCTGGCTTCCGGAAAGCCGAACGCGTTTCTGTTCCATCAGGGGAGAGCAGCGGAAGACGCCTTATTCACCGCGCTCGGTAAACTGGGAAAAGATATGGTAATACCCAGCAATGGGCACTTTGATACGACGCAGGCCAACATAGAGGCGAACGGGATGCAAGCGCTCAACTTGTTCTCCCCGGAGCTCGGTGCAGAAAACCCGGAGTCGCATTTCAAGGGGAACATGGACGTCACCAGGTTCAAAAAACTCCTGGAGGAATCTGCAGACAGGATACCCGTAGCTTTTTTGACGATAACGAACAACACAGCAGGGGGCAGTCCGGTTTCGATGCGAAACATAGAAGAAACTTCAAGGCTTGCACACGATAGCGGCATCCCGCTTTTGTTCGACGCGTGCAGGTTCGCCGAAAACGCGTGGTTCATCAAAAACTACGAGAATGGTTACGCTAAGAAGGAGATAAGGGACATAGTGAAAGAGATGTTCTCCCATGTAGACGGGTTCGCTATAAGCTTCAAGAAGGACGGGCTCGCAAACATGGGTGGCGGGTTGTTCCTGAAGGAAGGCGGCATCTTCATGAAAAAATATAACGGACTACCGGATGCGATAATGAACCACCAGATAACGACCGAGGGACACCCGACATATGGGGGGATATCCGGGAGAGACATCATGACGATAGCCGTGGGCCTTGACACGGTGCTTAAAGACGAATACTTGGATTACAGGATAAAACAGGTGCAGGAGTTCGGCCTGAGCATGCACGGACTGGGGCTGCCGGTGCTGATGCCAGCGGGAGGCAATGCGGTATATCTGGACGTGAACAAGTTCTTCGACGGCACGGGGATTAAACCGGAAGATTTCGGAGGCATATCGCTGACCGCGCTTTTGCTCGCTAATTACGGCCATCGGGCGTGCGAACTGGGCTATTTCGCGTTCGGGTCCTACGATAAGAGCACGGGAAAACGGACCTTTCCGGAGGTAAACTTCGTAAGGTTCGCAGTGCCACGCCTAAGATACGAAAAACAGGATCTGGAATCGGTAGCTGTGGCGGTTAAGACGCTGTATGAAGAGAGGGAAAAGATACCGCCGGTGGAAGTAGTGTACGGCGAGGACCTGCCATTAAGGCACTTCAAGGCGAGATTCGCATTCAGGCGCCAGTGAACCGACATCGTAGACGGGGACATCGGCGTTAGCGCAGGGTGCTATTTAAACGGGTTTTTTAGGTCCCACAAAGGATGGAAAAGTTTAAATAAGGAAAGAATGCTTTATTATCAGTAAAACAATAACTAAAAAATTAGAAGGTGATTTAAAATGGCAGAAACGAAACCGCACATGAACCTTATCTTCATAGGACACGTGGACTCAGGAAAATCCACCACAGTCGGAAGACTCCTTTTTGAGACAGGGAGCTTCAGTGAGCAGGACAAGGCGAAGATCCAGAAAGAGATTGAGACGCTCGGTAAAGTAGAATTCGAGTTCGCCTACTTCTTGGACACTTCCGGTGAGGAGCGAAAGAAAGGCGTAACTATAGACCTTAGCCACGAGAAGTTCGTAACTGATAAGTACGAGTTCACGATAATCGACGCCCCTGGCCACGTAGACTTTATAAAGAACATGATTACCGGCGCTTCCGAGGCAGACGCAGCCGTGTTGGTGGTCGACGCAAAGGAAGGCGTGATGCAACAGACCAAAGAGCACGTTTATCTGGCGAGAGTTTTCGGCATAAGGAACGTGATAATCGCACTTAACAAGATGGACCTTCTCGGCTATGACCAGGCCAAGTACGATAAGGTAAAGGAAGATGTCATGAAATACGTCAAGATATCCTACCCGAACGCTGCATCGTTCAATTATGTCCCGATAGCCTCAAAGGAGGGTGTAAACCTTACTAAGAGGAGCGATAAGACGTCTTGGTACAAAGGACCGACTCTTTTGGAGGCGCTAAATTCGCTGCCGGTGCCGGAAAGACCGACGAACCTCCCACTTAGGATACCGATAGAGGACGTTTATTCGATACAGGGCGTCGGTACTGTGCCAGTAGGCAAAGTAATTAGCGGCCTGATAAAGCCAGGCGATAAGATAATCTTTGAGCCTTCCCACATAACTGGTGAGGTAAAATCCGTGCAGATGCACTATCAGAACCTCGATAAGGCAGGGCCCGGTGACAACATAGGGTTCAACGTGAGAGGCATAGAGAAGGATCAGATAAAGAGGGGAGACGTTGCAGGGCTGGTGGCCACGCCGCCGACCGTCGTTTCGGAGTTTACCGCACAGATAATAGTACTGGGTCACCCGACCGCTATATCCGCCGGCTACAGCCCAGTTCTACATGCGCACACCACACAGGTGCCGGTAAAGTTCAAGAAATTACTGAAAAGGCTCGATCCAAAGACCGGTGCGACTGCCGAAGAGAACCCGGCAACTATAAAGGCCGGTGATGCCGCGATAGTGGTCTTGGAACCGCTTAAACCGCTTTCTTTAGAGAAGGCAGATACGATACCGCAGCTTGCCGGCTTCGCCATAAGAGACATGGGCATGACGATAGCTGCAGGAAGATGCATCGACCTTGTGCCTTACAAGAAGGAATAGGTCGTAAGCGCGGTTGATTATCCCATCGCCACTAGGACGGTAAGGAACGTTTTATTCGGCTTTTTGCTGCGTACCTGTAGAGCCGTCGCCCTTTGCTTTGGCTTCCGCCTTTTTCGGGGACGCCTCTTCCTTTTTCTTCGGCTTGCATGGCGGGTTGACGCAGAAAATATACGTCCTGCGGCTGTCTTTCGCATGCCACTCTATCATGTGTATGCCGCATTTGGGGCAGGTCTGCGGTGAAATGAACATGTATCCGGACTGGGGCAGAGGCATCCCGAAGTGACACTTCGGATAATCCGCACAGCCGACGAACCGCTTGTGGGTCTTTTTCGATATTATCATCTTTAGGTTGCCGCCGCTTCTTGGGCATTTTCCGAATATATACTGCTGCAGAAGCGCCTTGTGCATCAATTCCTTTATCTCTTTTCGCTTCTTCAAGAGCCCGGAAAGTATCTCGCTCACCATTTTCCGCGAGTCGTTGACCACCTCACTTTTTTTCTTCTTACCGAGCTCTATAGATTTCATCTCTTCTTCTATGGCAGCGGTCAGTTTAGGCCCTGTCAACTCGTCTGATATCCGTTTAAGGTTTTCTATCACAGCGAACGCCATCTCGCTCGGGATCAGGGTCCTGCTTGTGGATATGTAGCGTCTTTCCATGAGCTTCTTTAGTATGTCAGGGCGCGTCGCTTTTGTACCGAGCCTCAGGTCCTCCATTATTTTTATCAGGCCGCCCTGCGAATAATATGAAGGCGGTGAAGTCTGGTCTTCTGTCTCCTCCACAGATTTTATGCGCAGTACGTCGTCCTTTTTTATGTCCGGCAGTATGTTTTCCTCGTATTTGGAGTAAGTGTATACACTGCGCCAGCCGGGTGTGATTATCCGCGAACCACGTGACGCGAATTCACGTCCGCCAATGTCAAGACTGACGTTTATCACCTCTTCTTTTGAAGGGTTGGAGAGCGTGGCTAGGAACCTGCGGCTTATCAAGTCGAATATCTTGGCTTCTTGGGGTTGCAGTTTTTCCGACGGCAGTTTGACGGGATGTATCGGAGGGTGGTCCTTTGCTTCCTTGCCACCGGTCGGGTGCAGCGGACCGCTAGATATCACATCGACGTGTTTCTTGTACGCTGTAGATTTGCCGAGTTCCGACAGGATGTCCTTGAGGTCGAGAGTCGGAGGGTAAACTTCGCTGTCGGTCCTAGGATAAGAAACGTAGCCTTTCATGTAAAGCCCTTGTACTATGCGCATGGCATTAGGCACGCTGAAGCCGATCGCGGCGGCACTCCTTAAAAATCCCGTCGTATTGAATGGTTTTGGCGGCGTTACTTCGCGCACTTTCTTGCCGACCTCTTTTACTTTAGCCGTCTTCGTGGTCTTGACTTTTCTTACGGTTGCGACTACCTTTTCGTCAAAGATCTTTCCATCTGCATACTCGGCTGAGAACGTGATAACGCAGACTTCTAAAGATGCGATGAAACGCCAGAATTTCTCCGATTTGAATGCGCGTCTCTCCGCGTCCCGTTCGACTATCAGTGTGAGAGTCGGTGTCTGGACGCGCCCGACGGACAGGAACGCATTGCCCAGCCTCTCAGCCGCGAGAGATATGAACCGCGTAAGGACAGCGCCAACGATAAGGTCTATTTCCCGTCTGGCATCAGCGCTGTCCGCCAGGTTCTTGTTGGGTTTTTTGAGGTTTGTGAACGCTTCACTCAGCTC
>JAKATQ010000063.1 GCA_021818665.1 Nanobdellota archaeon
CCGATCTGTGCTGCTAATACAGACAGTACGGAATTCGTAAAGAATGAGTTGCTATATATCGGTGCTGGGCTGTCTATAATGAATGTGCATCCTATAGTGTTCGGCAATCACTCAAATTACACAAAGCTTGACCTTGACTACAGGGCCCTAGTTTCAGCCATGAAAGCAACTGGGATACAACTGAACAAAATCGAAGACGTGATGGCGTACGATCTTACGACTCACAATCCCTATCCGGTAATGGCTCCGGATTCGGTCGCATACTTCCTCAGGCACCTTGCAAGGAAGGATCCAGTATTGCACAGGAGGATGCTCGAGCAGGTTGGCATGGATGAGACGTTGCTCCCCGGCTTTAAAGACCAGGAGACTGAGTTTGAGTTCCTGCACAAAGTGGGCGAGGTATACATATACTTTGACAAAATAATGGCGCGTGACGGAGCAATCGCCAGGTTGGGCGCTTCGGACATGGATTTGATCGTGAAGAGTGCGATATCGGCCGAGATAGAGAAATACAAGCTCGGATTAGCAACGCACGATCGTGCAGCAGAGCAGATCCTGTCGCAGTTCGAAGCTTCGGCAGCCGGAGGTATTTCTTTGGCAAAGCTCCTGGCCAAAAAGCTTGAAAATCCCGATGCGTTGCGACAGGCAGCAAGCGCATCTGCAGAGGAGCTCAAAAAGATCGCCGATGATTATCATTTGTCGGGAGATCTCCTGAAGCTTGTAAAAAGCACAGCCGATGGACTATTAGAAGCGTCAAACGACATAGAGCTTAATCTGGATTCAATAAACAAAATACTCACACCGCTTAGGATGGACATAGAGAAGTTTGAGAAAGCTGATACCGCGTACAACGCGCTGATAAGGGAAAAGTCGAGCGACTTCAAAAAGCTGGCAGAAGCTATGCACGTAGAGGCGGAGATCGCGTTCGCAAGGAAGGTTGGCAACATAGATACAGGATCCGCGGAGCTGGCCCTCGTGAGCCACATAGTAAATACGGATAATAAAAAGCCAATACTCGCCAACGGGTACGGAAGCACGTCTACCTCTCTGTTCGGGTTGATGATCGCAAATAATATAGAGGATATGAAGCGCGTGCTTGATGGGAATATGAAGTACGAATTTTCACGCAGGAAGGAGATAAAGGCCGAACCCTACAAAAAGCTGATGGAACAAAGACGTGGCATAGCTCCCGTAAACGGCGATCTGCCGATAGCAGAAAACGCCATAAGGGGCTACTTGAACAAAGAGTCGCTTGTAAAAATGGCGAAGGAGATAATCGCTATCAAGAGCACCGAAAGCGTGCAAACATCAGCAGCATCTCAATCTACGGAGCAGGTAATGAGAAGCATGAGGCTGAGGAACAAGCAGGTATGCTGAGATGAAAGTAAAGACAGCGGCGCGGCATGCTACCTAATATAAAAGCAGTTCAACCAATAAAAACGAAACCTTATTATCCTATACCGGCAAAAGGATAGCACAATCCTGCCGGTAATGCGATGCTGCTGCCTGTCACACTCGCCCTTGCAACTGCGCTCACCTTTGCCACGTCAGGTATCCTTATCAAGAACGTATCCTCGAAGCGCGGCTATCTGTTCGCCTCCTTAGTCATCGCCATAGGTGACATCGTTGTGCTTTCCGCAGCCGTTGTGCTGATTGGGCTAAGTAGCATAAGCTACTACTCAATTTTACTCTCTGCTCTGAGCGGTGTTGCGCTTGTATTTGGATACACGCTGTTCTACAAGACGCTGGAGAAGCAGCAGGCTTCTAACACGTATGCGACGGTAGAAGTTCAGGTACTCCTTATAGCGCTCTACGGGATATTCGCTCTTGGAGAGAGCATAAACTTTGCGAAAGGAATAGGTATAATCGCGGTAGTAGTAGGTATACTCTTCGTATCGATAGAAAAAGGTATGAAGTTCAACGGCAGACTCGTGCCGGCCCTGGTCGCGAACGCGTTCTGGGCACTGAGCTGGATACTCCTGGTATACCCTATAAACCACACCTCCAACCATATAATACCTACGCTGCTGAGCTTCAGTGTATTCTTTCCGGTAGTGCTCATAATGATTTTGTCAAATAAGAAGAGCCGCGCCGCGCTAAGCTCTAAGAACTCCAAGCCGGCAGCAATCGGAGTGGCGGCCGGTATGTCTTCAGGACTGGGCAACGCTATTTTCACAATACTTACTTCAATAAAGCAGCTGGTTACTGCTGCGGTAGTCTCAAATACTTCTCCGGCAATCGTTGCTGTGTTCGCGCACTTCATATACCACGACAGACTGAGCAAGATACAGATACTTGGGTTGGCTATAGTCGTTTGCGGAGGAGTAATCCTGGGAGCCTACTAAAAACACCATAATCGGCGTACACGCCAAAGAGTTATCCGATTAGTGTTCAGACTTTGCCTAACCTTTTCGGCATTCCCTGCTTTGGTAGTTTGAGTTCTGGAAATACCTTTACAAGCATTTCTGGCGTAGCGAACGGTTCAGTACCAAGTTTTGAGAGAACTCTTCCGAGCAGATAAGATTCCGCTATCTGCGAGGTACCCGGATTCTTGCACGCTTTCTTAACCGCCTCTTTCGTCGCCTGTTCCTTTAGCTTTGGCAAGACCTGCAACAGCGAATCGTATCCCTTCCTCATGCCTTTGGTGAGTTCGTTCGCAAACTCGTCAAGAGAAGCAGTATCAATTTCAAGATACTTGTAAAGCTTCGGCTCTATTGTGCCCTTCACCGACGCGAGGTACATTGATATTTCTTCGGGTTTGGTGCTGTCTCTTATGCCGATCCTCTTTATAGCTATCCAGTCCTTGTAACGCGCCATGAAGTCAATGTATTCTCCAGGCTCATCCATATTTACACGCTCTGAGATCGGA
>JAKATQ010000064.1 GCA_021818665.1 Nanobdellota archaeon
ACATAGAAAAGGAAAAGAAGGAGAAGGAAGTAATGACGATAGGGGAGATAAAGGCCGGAGCGAGCAACTACATAATCATACCCGAGAAAGAGGTAAAGTGCCCAGACTGCGGCACGGTGATGATATCGGGGGGAGGGTGCTTCACGTGCCCCAAGTGCGGATACAGCGTGTGCGGAGACTGACAGGTATTGCCCTATAAGTGTCTGAGCCAACCATACATGCGACAATACTGTTAAAGCTCATCATCCAATTTGAAGTGTAGAATGTCGAATAAGAGGTGAAAAAATGTTCGGACATGGAGAAAATGAGGGTAGACCGCCGTCATAGTCTGCTATATTCCGGACAAAATAATCTAGTCTATCTCATTTGGTTTCATGACTCCTTTTCTCGCTACGTAAATGTGGGCCTATATGCTATATTCGTCGCGAGACGTGTGTATCTAAGTCAAATACCTATACAAAAAGACATTTAAAACCTACCTTTCAATTTTGAGTGTAGAATGTTGAACGCGTGGTGAAAAATATGATAAGTCCCGGAAAAGGCGGAGGGGGCGGAGGAGGCTAGATATAACTGCCCGCACTCTTATTCTATAAAGTAATTGGGAACATCCTTTGGTAATCCTATTTTATATTCTTCTATAAGCGTTTTCTCTTGGTTTGAGTACCTGTTGTCTAACTTCCTATGGCATAACTCCCCTAATAGAATCTGTGTAACTACTGAAGACTCTATTACTTCCATACCTCCAATCTGCGTATTTAACCATTCGGTCTCTTTCTCAATCTCTCCATCTTTTATCACTGGCATAACAAACAAAGATCCTGCAGGGGATAGCATATCCCCAACAAGCGAAAACCTGTTTGAGGGCGCGTCGTAGTCCTTTATTATATAATGCAAAAATTTCTTTCTGTCTTTAAGAATCATACCCGCGTTAATGTCCTTAGTAATCATAATTGCGTTGTACTTGATATTATACCTCTCCATTGTTAGTGTGAGTCTCCAAATCAGCCCCTTTTCTTTTAATCTGTCAAATATGTACCTTGCAGTACCATGCCCAAAACCATATTTTCTTTCGATTTCTGCAAACGACTTGCTTCCATCTGCGTTTAGTTCTCTTAGCAATATGTATTCCCTACGCATGAGACTATCGCTTGCCGGTCTTGGCGATTCTTTGCTGCGTTTCCATACTTTTTCCTCTAACAATTCAAAGAATTTATCCCTCATCGGCACATAACCGTACGATTCTAAGAATACCGTGGTGTTCCATTCGGCGTCGTATTCTCTCAGAAGTTCGTTTATATTAAATCTATACATTATATCTTGTAACACGGAAGCGTTCTCCACGAGCATATACATAATTAGATAATATGCGCCAGTCGTAAGCATGACAAGTTGTACGCGTGGTTCCTTTTCGAATATCTCTTTTAATTTATCTATAGGCGGTTTCTTACCCTTAAAACTAACCAATACAAGGTATGGTGAGTATCCGAGCTTAAAGTAGTTTATACTTGCGAAATACCTTATTCCGTATCTATTTTCCAGTTCTTTCTTTCTGCGTTCAACAGTCTGAAGATTCAGTTTCAAATTCGCGGATATATCTGTCGATGACAATCTGCAGTTCGTACTCAGATGTGTGAGTACACTCTCGTCTATCTTGTCAAACTTAAAAGCTTGCGCAGCACCGATAAGCTGCTGGCTAATAACGGTCTCTGCGACCGCCTTCTTTATGAATTCTCCACTATCCCCTATACGTCCTAGATACTTCTTTTTGCTTCGAACTTTTTTATTTTCTTTGTCCCAGAAAGTGTTCGACTTGTAGACGTAAAACTTGCCGTTTATTCTTTCCATCACTATGTAAAAAGGGTATTCTAATTTAAGGTGTTCAAAGGTCTTTTTAATTGGTTCTGGTGCATCCATAATAGTATATACTACTTTTATCTATTTAAATCCTCCTAAATATAGTTATCTATATAGTTATATGCTACTATAAAAAGTGAAAAATATTACACACATGCCTATCAGTTTGCGGATCTACTGCCTTGCGGCGTGGCATACAATATATACAACAAACGCCCTAATACTACATAGACGTGGCGGGGTTTGCCGTGCTTGCTAGTGCTGGTGGGTGTTACTGTGGGTATACCAAAAAAGAGAGGAGATAGTATCGTGCGCGCGAAGCCGCACAAATTCTTTTTCATAAAGCCGATACCGAATACCGATGCCAAATCGCTTTCCGAAAGGCTGCTCAGCATAAATGCCATAGAGGAAGTGGACATAACCGAGGGCGAATACGGTTATGTAGTCAAGGCCAAGTACACCGGCGAGGACGACTCGATAGGCGAGTATATCGCGAAGAACATGAAGGGTAAGTACGGCGTTGCCCTGAGTTATTACAATCTTAGGAAGGCGAGGGCATGACGAAACTCGACGACGACGTTGTTGTGGTAGAAAAGGTTCCGGGTTTCGTCTGGGATCTAAGGTTAAAGGACGAGGACATACCGCAAGAAACGCCAAGGAAAACAGGTTTGTTCTCCAAGATTGTCGGCAGGTTCAGGTCTACATCTCCCATAATACGCTAATTATCCCAACATTCTAACCCGGGCCTGCGTGAAAGCGTAGGCCTTTCCCAACTCATTCAGTCAGTATCCTGCAGCCGTCCTTCTCGACCAAAATCTCGTGCTCGAACTGCGAGACCAAACCCTTTCCAGACTCGGCAAGCGCCGGATACACTTCTATCGCTCCAACCCTCAGCAACTCCCTTACGGCGCTGTACAGCGAGAAACTCGAGCTGAACAGTCCAGAGAGCC
>JAKATQ010000065.1 GCA_021818665.1 Nanobdellota archaeon
GAGAAGAACGACACGAATATTATGAAAAACGCGCGGCTTACCCTCTTCTTTACCGCGGTATATTCCGATTTCGCCCCCCCGCGTATTATCTCGTCCGTTATTATTATCTGATCGTCCACGGAGATGCCTATGCTGGCTATTATACCGGCTATGCTGGGGATATCAAGAGTCCACTTTATGAGCGCAGCAGCGCCTATGACGATGACGATCTCGGCGATGCTTGTGAGGAGTATAAGCGAGGCTACCCGATAGTCCCTATACCTCGCGAATATCACTATGCTCACGCCTATGAAAGCGATGAACAGGAGCGTGTATATGTTATCTATAAACTCCGTGCCGAGCACGGACGATACGGACTGTATGGATATTATTTTTACCGGTATCGGGAGGCTTCCGCTCTGGAATATCGATTGAAGAGTCTTCATCTGATTGTCCGCCTGCTGCGCGGTGTTAGCCCCGCCGGTTATCTCTATGCTCTGCTGCGCCTGTCCTTTCAGGTTGGAGCTTATAAGCAAGGATGACACCTGCCTGCCGTTTAGGAACATCACTATGGACTCGTTAAGGTAGCCGCTCGCGTTTATCCTCAAGTCCTTCGTGGCCGCGGCGAAGTTCTGTGCAGCAAGCTTACTGGTCTCTATGCCGAAAGAGAACTGGTAGACGCCGTTGCTGAGCGTCGGCGTCTGAAGGCCGCCGTACGGGCAACTAGAAGTCAGGCATACCGACAGTATACCCTCGCTGGCGTTGGTGCTGTTGAAGATGGTATGGTTGCCTATCTTCGCGTAGAAGATGCCCTGGTTCTGGACAAGAGAGAGGGCCTGACCCTCCCCGACGCTCGGCATGCTCACCAGTATGAACGAGCCCTGCGAAAGCGTCTGTATCGGCGAAACGCTGATACCGCTTATCCCGTAGGTGTTCAGCCTCGTCTGCAGCACGCTGTCGAGGTTTGAGATGAGCGATGAGTTGTACGTCGTGGAGTTTGGAGCCAGAGTTATCTGGGTGCCTCCGACAATATCAAGACCGTAGTTAAGGTTCGTGAACGGGACGTCCTGCACCTGGAGAAGCGTGGAATTCACACGCGTTTTGTTGGTTATGAAGACCGTCACGCTCGAAGGGACATATATGTAGGGAAACACCTCGTTCTTGTAGGATATTATCAGGGTGGCGTTTATGACCGCCGTGTCGTTTAAGTCCGAGTAGAACTGCTGAGCGTTTGAGACGGATTTTCCGTTCACGGCCGTTATTATCGAGCCAGGCCCGAAGTTCGTGGAGCCGGCGGCGCTCAGGTTGCCGAGGTAAGAGTTGGAGGCCATATAGATGACCTGCGCCCCGTTCACGCCGGTGAGGTTCGGCTGTATAGCCAGGAATGATATGACTATGGCGGCGATCATGACAATCACCCGCCAGTCCTTTAGGACGCCCTTGGCGTTAGCCATTGTGGGCCTCCGCCGCCGAGAGTTCATATTTGTATCCTATCCCGGCGAGCTGGACGGAACCGTTGAGTATCCATACGGTAAAGTCGTCGAATAGCACGCCGAATATCAGTATGATGGCTATGTTCTGTATCGTCGCGTTCGTCGTTCCGAAGAAGAGGATGATGAACGTCACGAAAGCAGCCGCGTCCATCGTCAATGAAGTCTTTATGGTGTGGAGAAGACGGTATTTCATGTCGGCCTCCCCCCGCTTTAATATGTTCGTCGCGAGTATTATGTTCCTATCCGCCGAATAGCCCATTATCATAAGGATGCCTGCGATGGATGCCGTGGAAAAACTTATCCCCAGTATGTCTAGTACGCCGACGACGTTTATGACGTCGCTGACTATGCTAACGACGTTGGAAAAAGCCTGGGACGGGTTTCTGAAATAGAACAGCGATACAAAGGCCACGAAAACGAACGCCACGCCGAGCAGTATCAGCGAATCGTTGAGGGCGCCCTGCGCCAGTGTAGGGCTGACGAACGTTATGCTAGAATCCTTGGAGTTCAGCGGTATGTCGAGTGCGGTCGAGACGCTCCTGTTTAGCTGGGTCGAATTTACGTTCCTGCCCGCCGTTATCGTGTATCCCGCTATCGCGTTCGAGAACTGTGCGTGAAGCACCGCAACGGATACCGGCTGTCCGAGTGCAAGGCTTATGTTGTTTTCAAGAAAAGACGCTGAAAAACTCTGGTTCGTGCTGATAGTGGCGGATATACCGCCGGCAAGGGATATATCCTCGTTGACGAACTGCCCGTGTACGCTGTAATAGTACACTATCGCACCGGCGAAGATAGCTATGAAGACTATCGGCAGGAACACCATCTTCCTGTAGTTCTTCAGGTAGTAAGTCACTACGCGGTCTAAAGTACGGTTTAATTTCCTTATTACGCCCATATTATTACGAATCTGATGTCATCAACATATAAAAGTCTTGTTTGCGCGAAAGCGGGGCCCGTGGTAATCTATAGAAAGTCTACTGCTTTCACAGCGGCTTGCTAGCGGCTAGATAGGTCAACGCTCCTGTAAAATTCGTCCCGTCGGGCAGGTATCGATGAGCGCATGTCTTCGTATGAGGATCTGAGCAGTCCGGACATGGCGGTCTTCCAGTCGCCGCCCCTGGTCCTCAGGCATCCCGTTACATCGGCCTTCATGCTTTCCCGGCAGAGTCCGTAAACGTCCTTTTTTAGGATGTACACGCGGTGACGTTTTATCGTCTGGGCTCTGTCCTTACCCAGTTCGGATGCGATCCTCTCTGCATATTCCCCGGCGCCATTTTCCCCGAGTTTCAGTCCATTTATTGCTATAGAGAAACGCACCTCGTCGA
>JAKATQ010000066.1 GCA_021818665.1 Nanobdellota archaeon
TGCCATATGGTTTACCCCGTTTGTCAAGGTAGCCTCCCCTTTCTACCAGGTTAGCGCAATCAGACGCCATATACGAAGACGCAGGCGCTCTTAGAACAAGTAGTTATGCACACGCCTATCTGCTAGGAAAATCTATAAATACTGGCTGCGACCAAGAATCAGTATGGCAAATAAGAAGAGGGCTCCTGAACCAGAAACGACATCGTCGGATTCGCAATGCGCATGCGGCGGTAACTGTGGTTGCGGCCAGTAAAAAGACTATTGTTTCAATATAGCGATGGAGAAAAGTAAAAACCTCGATGAGATATTGAAAAGTGTGGGTTCGGATAAGCCAATCTCGGGCAAATTCAAATCAGGATACTATTATATGACAAATATAGCCCACGACACTATAATGGGACTCACAACGCTAGGTGCACTTTATTTAGAGCAACCCATGGCTAGCTACTTAGGTATTTGGTCTGGCTTGGTCCAGTTAGCGACGATTGCTACTGGTCTTGTGGGCATGACATACGGCCACATCCAATTCAATGCTTCTCAGAAAGGATTGGTTATAGAAAAGTCTCCCTGAGAGACTCAAGGTATAACCATAAACAATATTAGATTTATCGTCAGGCCTATAGCTATGTACAATGATAGACCCTGGAAAATCCGGTCTGAGCCTATAAAGTAATAGCAGAAACTCTGCAGCATTATTATATCGATCAGTATAGCTATGAAATAACCTGCAAGAGAACCGGCATAGATACTGATGCTGCCTATGAGGCTTACAATGAAAATCAGGAAGAAAAAACTACCATAATTCTTGTGTCTGCTGGAAGAGTTGCGCACGCGCCATGGTGCGAACAGCACGCCTATTAGACTTATACCAGCGAGTATCCACCATGGACTGGGATCTTCCACGGAAATCAATCCGCCCGCTTTCTTTCGCATATACCATATGGAACAGACTAGCACATAAATAGTTTCTATCCTTTACGCCGCATCCAAAGAAGTTATATATATTTAATAGCATCCTATACCAGTATAGGATATTCTCTGGTACAACGTGGGATTGCTCAAAAAGCGCGTGCAGAGAATGTTTGAGGACTAATAATGTCGGACGAGAAAGAGAAGATTATCGGAGATTTAACCGACATGGTATACCAGCCAGAATTCGCCGGTATAATGCCTAAGCAGTCTATTTACAAGACACTCGAGAGAGTATATCTAGACATAGGAAACACGCGATTTACTAAGCTCGCGTCTTTTTATAGGCAAAACGAAGAGGAACTAAGGCGATTTGGAGAAGCTTATGCTAAGAAAAAAGTCGGTCTTGTCGGATTGCTTTTTATGTCGTCTGAAAAAGCCGAACGCATCGCCTATGAATCTTTAACTGAGGTAGAAGGGATACTCAATAAGAATAGATATGACATCAAAAAACTTTCAGGACTTTTAAAATAAAAGTTGTCATAGGCACTTAAAATAATAATATATATAGGCCTAGTTACTAATCTGTATGACAAGAGCCGTCTCGAAAAAGAGTGTGCCGAACAAAAAAAACCCTCTGAGAGAGATAGCGAGACCATTTCAGAAGATGCCAATGAAGGAGCTAGATTACCTTCTGATAGGGCTCCTAGTTGCTGTGATCGTCATAGTCGTAATCGTAATATTTATTGATTCAGCTAGTCCAAACACGGCAATCACTCAACCGGTAGGAAACAAGAACAGCACGATTCCCACTAATAGTACGCAGCACGTCTCAACAAGCACATTGGCTCTTAGCGGTAATGGCTGTAGCTTAAGTGGGCTTTCCGTAAGAATATCAAATTCTCTCGGAAATGTGATAACTCTGCAGAGAATGTGGGCTTTATCAGGATCGGGCTTCCAGACAGGGATTAGTTTCCCAGTGACTTCTAAAGACTTCAATATGACTACTGTGGCGAATGGCGGCGCGGCCCTTCTCTACTTTGACTACGCTTTATATTGCCCGTACAGCGGAAGCTATACAGCGGATATAGTACTAGAGTATACTGAGAACGGAAACACGGTCAATAGTTCTGCAACGGAGGTATATGGCTGATATGGCAAAGAAAAAACCAGATAAGACAGAACCGGCAAGTGGCATCACGACGGACCAGGAGATTGATAGACTCAAGCACGCCGTCGATAATCTGGAAGAAGCTTCTGAGAACTTAAAGAAGAAGCTTAACGACATAGCGACAGAGATAATCAAGGAGACCGGAGAAGTCGAGAAAAAGAGCAAGTGAACGCATACAATGGTTAAAATGACAAGTCTAATAGTGAAATTACTTCTTATCGCGGCCTTCACACTTATAGTTGGGACGGTATTTTATTTGCTTCTACAGGGCTATCTTGGCGCTTCCACGCCAATAGTCGTAGGTTTTTTGGAGATATTGATATATATCTCGCTCAACTTTGTGTTCGTTTATCGGAATCGGTCTACAGTGGCAGCCTAATATCCGGATAGTCTTTTTCCTTTGTATAACTTATCACGTGCTTATCGTGTAGCACTCCGGCGTAAACTATGCTTACGGTGCAGTCGTAGCGTGCATTGACTACGCCGATTATGTCTGTAACTATTATGTTAAGAATTGCTTTCTCTATCTTTTTCCTGTTCAGGCCGTTCCTGACTACATATCTGAAAAGCTCCTTAGAATAGCGGGCAGGCAAATCAGTTAGCAATTTAAAATCGACTATATTTGGGGACACGGTGTTTTTTAATACGTCAGAT
>JAKATQ010000067.1 GCA_021818665.1 Nanobdellota archaeon
TTCAGATCGCGATTTTACTAATCTACGAGATATAATAAAATACTCTTTAAATGCTACCGAATTCAAACTAAGTATAGACCCCGTAGAATTTTTCGTATTTGACAAGGTTATTAAATTCGGGCATAAAACACATATACTGCAATTGGCAGGGAGGGGCATCATGCTTCTGAAGGGAATAACATGAAAGATATAATGATGTAAGGTGAAACTATGGAAATAATAGAGAGACAGGGGAGACTGGAAGCGGGACATCAGGGCTGCAACCATCCAGGTTGTGCTGCGGAAGTCTTAGAGGCGTCTTCGAGACTAGAAGCCACACACGAGGGATGCAGTCATCCTGGATGCGCTATGGGGGTCATTAAATCCACGCCAAGGTTGGAGGCGTAATCCCACAACTTTATTTAGCAGACCTCTCTATGAGGTCTGCATTTTTATAGTGGTAGCAGATGAGTTTAGTAATAGCTTTAAAGGGCAAGGACTGTGTTGTAGCCGCTTCTGATAGTCAGGTTACAAGTCAGTCTTCTGGTGGTCCAATAAAACACGTAATAAAGAAGATCTACATAATAAATGATTCGGTTATATTTGCTGCGACTGGTACAATAAGCTTGATACAAAAAAGTTTCACTATAGTAAAACAGTTCAGAAACGAGTTAGAAAAGGGTGCGTCAGGAAAGCTTATAGACAGCATAACAAATTGTCTATTCCCAATTATAAAGAAAGCGAGCGACGATTTTAAGGCTTATCACGGGACAAACGAAGGTGCGCCATCAGTAGATATCATACTTATAGCACCAGATAAGAAAGGAGAGCCAACAATATGGCACATAGGCAAGGACGGCAATGATGAAAATTTTGATGAGATAGGTTATATCTGTAGTGGAGGTGCCGACACTTTCGGATACTCTATAATAAATAGTTACTACGCACACAATCTTAACGTCGAAAAACTTATTCTAATATCATACAGAACTTTAAAAGAGGCCACAAGAATCAACGCGTACGGCCTTGGCGAACCTATAGACGTACTAGTTAAACGAAAAGGCGAGAAAGCCAGGATGTTAAGCAGAGGCGAAATGAAAAAGATCGAAGGTGTCTATGTTAGATGGAAAATGCATGATAGCGTTTTTCTAAACACCTTAAAGGTAAAGCTATGAGATATGCGATATACGGGACAGTATACAACAGCATTAGCACACTTGAAAAAGTTCTAAATTCAGTGTATAAACCCGAGTATGATATCACAATAGTAGACTCGTATTCTTCAGACGGTACTTATGAAAAGCTATGCGAGCTGAAGAAGGAGTACAACCTTAGAATATTCAGATTAAAATCCAGTAGGGGTTATGGCAGGGCGTACGCCCTAAGGCACTGTCCTGAAAAGTCTAGGACCGCATATATTGATCTAGATGTTTTATACAATGACAACTTCCACAAGCTTATGAAAAGCGATATCGATAGGTTGTGGGTTGGAACAGATCAACAGACCTTCTTTGTAAGGAGAGAAGAAGCGCTTAAAAACGACAGCTGGCTGAATTTAAATACGGGAGAAATAGAAAATTTCTTGATACGGAATCGCATAAAAGTTGCAGTTCCGGCTATAATAGGGTTTAACGATCCACATGATAAAAGGGAAAGCAGATACGAAAACGGCATCAGGCTTGCTATAAGAAAGTTCAATAACGAAGTAGACTGGATCAGAGGCGAATCCTTTGTGATGTCCCGGCCGTATACCTTAAGCTCGCTTATGCACAATTTTGTAGCTTCGCTTAAGGGAAAATACACATACGCGGCTGGAGTCAACAACTGCATAATAGCCGATCACGAGAAACTACATGCACTTACCGACCCTGCATACTTTGATATACCTAATTATCAGACTATGTTCTTCTGCGCAACTACAAACATTAAAGAAAGGATTGCTGATAGAAAAGTCGAGAAGGTATGGGGAACCGCCTACAAATTCATTGCGCGTGGTAAGCAACTCAAAAATGAGCGCGTACTTATATATGTAAAAGACAGAAATGCTATGAAAAATACGAACAGAATGGCCATATTCACACGATGGACAAAACCTAAGTTTATCGGTGTTTTAGATAATCCTAACAACACTTAAATAGTTACTCGCAGTAATTGTATGTGGTGGTTCTATGGTAAACACGATTGGATCTGAAGCGGAGTCAGAAGAGTTCATAAGCGGGATGAGAAAGGAATACGGAAGAGCCATAGAAGGTCTTAACTCTTTCCACAATAAACTCTCCGAGGCGTCTGACTTCGCAAGCAGGGTAGCTGGTGACAGCAGATACAATAGCGAAGAGAAAAAGGCCGTACTCTCGCACGTTGGCAAAGAGATGAACAGAATGTACTCCGAAGTGGCTGACTTGCTCCAGAGTATGAAGAAGACTATGGAGAAAAGCGGAGTATTCTCAATAAAGATTAGCGGTCCTCACATACAATAATCTGTTTACTGCACGTTTACTGCAACAATATCCTGTGGTCGTTGCCTCAGCACTATGGTCGTTTGATGGTGCTGGATACACATATTTCCTTCAATACACACCTCTCGCAGTACTTTTTTCTCGCCTGGCACGTATCCCTACCCAGCGCTATGAAGAGATGGGACACGTTGCTCCACTCTCCTC
>JAKATQ010000068.1 GCA_021818665.1 Nanobdellota archaeon
AAAGCTTCAAGTATCTTCGCGCGGCCATAGACATAATATGGACTGCCAGCGGATATGGCTGATAGATACTCTTTGATAAGCCTTCTCTGCATGCCAATCTTTGTATCCTTAAGCAGCGCGTTTATCTTGTCCTTCGCTATAAGCTCATGCAAACCTGTGTCGGCGTAAGAGACTGTTTCATACGATATGTCAAGATCTTTTAGCCTGCCCCTCTTCAACTCTTCGTTGTCCATTGCTTTGCCGGCAACTATGAAAACGTCCCACTTGGTTTTTTTGTACTCATTTTCTATGCTTTCCTCAAGCTTGTCGAAGAACTTCTCCTTAGTCTCGTTCTTAAATCTCTTGCCCTGTACATTCTCTTTCAATTCATACAACCTTTTCACGGAGTAATTTGTTATCCTATAGAAAATTGCATAGCCGAGCTCGTAAACGCAAACGAATATCTTTGGTGACCTCTGCTCTGACCTTCTCAGGATGCTTGCCTGAAAATCCAGTATCCTGCTCTTTGACAGGCTGAAACCTGATTTCAGCTTAAGATATATGGTATGGTACTTGTGCAGCGGTATGTCCGGGTCAGACGAGAAGAAGATTTTCCCGCTGACGCTCAATCCAACAGGAGTAAGCTCGGTTTTCTCCGCGTCTATCCCTATTTTCACGGTCTTTATCACATGCTCCTTGCCTATCGTGATCTTCCTTCTTGAGTAGGCTGTAAGCCTGTCCCCTGGGGTTATCACATAAGACAGCACTACCAGGTCGTCGTATGACTTAATCACCCCCCTGATGATCCCCTCTTTACGGTCCAATTTGAGTAATTTCATATGACCTGGAGCAGGGTGTAGACAACACCCAGGGCCATTATTATGCCTGTAAACACGATGGCAACCTCACCGCCCCTTACATAGTACTTGGGAATGGCCCTTTCGCGCTTTCTCGCGAGATGGACCGCAGCAAGTATCAGGATCGACAATGCTGACACGAATATCCCGCCTGTTATAGATAATACTGCCTGGAAATCCAGGTCCAAAAAGGCGATTGCGAACGGTATAACTGCCGCCATTGCGAGGCTTACTCCTCTGTTTATCTTAAAGTCGTACGAAAACGCATCGGTAAGCACAAGGCTCAGCGCTATGTAGGGTGTTATCAAAAGGAACAAAGTTGTAACCGCCAGAAGCAGCTGATATCCATTGGAAGTTATTGAATTTGTCGCTATTTCCGCCACACCGCTTCCAAAAGCACCTATAAAAGCAAGCGTAAACAGGACGTACATTGCTATCGATATTACATAAGCGCTTATTATCACGCTGTTGAGGTCTTTGGGCTTGTTTCCCAGTTCCTCCCTGACCTCCGGTATTATTGTATAACCCGTTAGGGAGAAAAGTATCACTCCAAACGGCCCAAAGATGTTTCCATTATTGAACAGACTGATATTGCCTACATGGAATGTAGTCAGTATGATTATCGAAACCGCTACAATCAGTCCAAGTTTTATAAAAAGCAACGGGGTTTCAGCGTCTTCTACCAGCTTATACCCTTTGTAGATCAATGGAAGAGTCAGCAGGAAAACCAGGGTCAGCGCTATGTAGTACGGAACGTCAAAAAGTGCGACTAGCACTATAGATATACCTATAAGATAAGCTATCTGAGCGCCGTAGATCGTCAGTATTTGGAAAAGCAGCGTAAGCATCCTGAACTTCCTGCCCATATATCCTCCCACCATAACTGGCAGCTGGTGAAACTTTTTGAACCTGCTTGATAGTTCTCCGGTGTACATTGTTATTAGTATAGAAGCTGCCCCTATCACCGCAAAAAGCAGCAAACCAACCAGGATACCGGATTTCTCCACCGCATACGGCAGAGCAAGTATCCCTCCTCCAACTATCGTGCCAACGGTAGTGCTCAACGCTGCAAGATACCTCAGATTCATAAGTTCTATAACGGCTACGGACTAATATATTTGGTGTTTTACGTCTAAAGGCAGCTTAAGCCTTTTAAATACGGCAAAACAAGATTAACAATGAAAATCTCAAGACTGCAGGAGATAATTTCAGAATCGCACCGGTAGTAGAAAGAACCTTTGCCTGCGAGTTTGATGCGCCGGCGCTACGCTTGAATAGCAAGCATATCCGAATCCCCGCCAAGCCTGCTGCGCAAAGCGTATACTACGGAAGGCTGATAAACCATGAGTATACAATTACTTTCCAAAGACAGGCAGAACACCTAGAAGATGGGGCAGACCTGCGATACGGCTTGCTTCTTGAGACCAGCCATGCTCTTATATTCAGTATAGATCAAAGAAACGGCTCGGCTGATTCAATGCCAAAAAAACAGAAAAACAAAGTCCAGTCTGGCCGGCTTTTTACAACGGCTTGTCAGAGTATATCACATTCAGATCGGCAGTAAACAGCGGAAACTACTCGCTTGTTGAAAAAGCTAAGGAGCGAGATCTGCTGCTTAAAAATGGTATGGAGACGGTGATACAAGGGGCCTTAAACGACGTAAATCAGTTCAACAAAGAGCGCGTAAGAAGCCCATACGAAAGCATAGACCCTGACGACATGGGGGGGCTTT
>JAKATQ010000069.1 GCA_021818665.1 Nanobdellota archaeon
GGCTATTTTGCGGCGTACACGAACACGACGCTTGACGGCGGCTGGGGTAACGCCTATAACAACCTTTCGATGGAGCAGGAAAGGGTATTAAATCTCACCGTCATAAACATACCGTCACAAAACTGTGCGTACGTTAAGGTAGCATAATGAATTGTGTTCGTACTCGCGGGCTTGTAGCGCAACGGTAGCGCGTCTGCATGGCATGCAGGAGGTTGCGGGTTCAAATCCCGCCAAGTCCATACTTGTCAGAACCGGCCTTCACTCCCTTAGCAACATTCCCTCTATCGCTATCTCAGCGATTTTCCTACAGTCATCATCAGCACTGTGCGTATATCCTATCCTAATACACGGGAGTTACTGCCGATACCTCTACCTCCCAAATATAACTTCAGGTGAAACATGTTGTGCGACACCGGACAGATCGTAGGGGTTTTTATCCACATATGTAAGAAAGTAGTCGACAATCTCTACACCCCCATTCCAGTTTGACAGCGATGATAAGCTATCCACTATACTAAGGCGTCCTAGTACCGTTTAGCTTCTCTTTGCCAAAAGTAAGATACCATAAAGCCCTGTAGTTCTCCCACGGACGCGGTCTCATGTTCGTTCCAGAGAACATATCCTCTAGAAACTTCCTGGCCTTCATGTAATATCCTATATCCCACGCGTCTTTATATCTCAATATTTCTTGACCATCCGTATGCGGTTGGAAGACATTTATTACCGGAAATCTGTTTATCAATGGAAGCATCTCTTCGAAACCCTTCTTTACTACCTCCAATGGTTCAAGACCGAGTATATAAGAGAAATTAGTATTAAAACCTAGGTCAAGTGATGTTTTCAAGATTCTTTTTATTTCGTTTATCGTTAGATCTCTCTTTATATCCCTCAACCACCGTTCCCTATTCGTAAAACATTCCATAGAGATACATATTGCAAAGGGCTCCGCTTCGCGCTTTAACTTCATTAGGGCATCATCAGATCTTATCTCAGAGCCAAAATAAAACAACTCACCCTCATATCCATAATCCTTGAATACTTTCCTTACCATTATTAAATGATCAAGCGTCTTTTTTTCGCCTCCAAAGCACCCCGTTACCACCGCAACTTGTTCTAAATATGACAAATCACTAACGTTGTACTTTTGCAACCATCTATCAATGAAGTTCCGGAGAGAGCTTTCAGTACTTACGTCTTCCCTGTCTTTTGGTGTTTGTTTTAGCGTATGACAAAATGCACACCCATGACACGAGCTCTTAGAATTTGCATTCAAATTCATTACTGCACCACCCTTCCTCGGGTATGTAGTGTCACACGTATCATTTGCCAGGTCTCGCACTATACCTATCGTTTCTCCTCCAAAAGTCATGGTATTATTAACCATATCGACTCTATGTTGTGACTTTGGACGTACCGGAAGCCCAAAAAAGTAATCAGATTCCCCACGTTCCATGGAAGTGACAAAATAAGGGTTTTGCTGAGTCACTTGAAATCTGACTCTAGAGCATCGCATGTCTACTTTTATCCCAGAAAGGTTCAGGTCTAGGAAAAAAACGTCCTCAAATGGTATTCCGTACTTCTCCGCTACCTGTTGCACCTCCTCCAAATTAGCTAACGTTTTATCACCTGTTCGGGCTTTTTCTCTATAAGTACACGCTCTGTACCTCTGATAAACTTATAAACACCATACTCTTTTACAAGATAGACACACTTTACATTATCTACCATGGAGAAATCCAACGAGCTATGATATCCCGCGCCTTTGTTATCTTTTTGACGGATATTTGCGGGTGGCGGATACAATCTATTGCTCCAGCTAATAATCTTAGGCAAAACGCCGTCGCACTGCACCAAAATAGCCCCGTCATGTACGGCAGAATTAGTGTTAAACGCGCTATGCCACAGTTCCGTAAGGTTATGATCTACTTGAAGATCTACTTCTGGTTCCGGATTCATGGGCATATGTACGCAGTATCTGGGGGACTTTTTACCTCCATACAAGGCGATTATGACTACATGTTTCAATCTATCATATTTGAATAGTCTTAACACCTCCTCTTCAAACAAATTTTTTACCATGTTACTAATCATTTTATACAAGATATATAAACCTTAACTCTCCCCTGACTTTGGGTTCTGTTCCTAAAAACGAGAGATAGCTAAGTAAGGTGTATCATACGGTTTTAGCGATCAGTATGAAAGAACCCCCCCGCATATATTGTAAATCTAGTAGTTGGACATTTCACGACGTAGATGTGTTGTAAAGATGGTTCCCCATCGGCCTCACTCCCGGTAATATAAAAGACGTGTAGATTTCCCATCCCACAAGTGAACGGGTTACCCCCTTCCGCAGGCGACCACGAAAACAAATAGATATCTATAAACAATAGCAGGGCGATTGCCCCATACGTCAGGACGACTTTCAAAATGCAACATTTATTAAAAAATCACACTCCATATATATGAAAAAGGAATTATATTAAGCGACGACCGATGGCTCTACAGAACGGCAAAATTTAGTTTTGTATCTACAGATATTATACTCGTAATTTGCCATTTAATCATC
>JAKATQ010000026.1 GCA_021818665.1 Nanobdellota archaeon
TTCCGATCTCGCAGACGTTTTCTTATATTACGACAATTTTAGCGGCACGACTGTAAAATCTGTGTATACCAAGGACACAAACGGGGGAAATACCGTCATAAAGCAGAATAACAAGATAAATATAACTACTGGGAACGTAGCGACCGGTGGAGGGCTTATACTCACTACTCCATTTACTCCGCCGGTGATATTCGAGGCCGACGTGATTGGGATAGGTCTGTTTCCACCGGGCGTCCCGCCGGTGATAACCGGTATAATGACCCAGACCGGCGCATCAGATACTGCGCTTGGTTACTGCTTTGTTTTCTGGTATGCCAGCGTATGCAGTATGAAGAATACCGCCGGCACTAGCGTAGGCTTAAATGAGTCTATAACCAGAGGCGTAGAGGGTCTCGCTTGGGTTTCATCCTCATCTCAGGTATTTTATAATAATTATACCAACGACTTTAGGCACGCGACACAGCTCACGCTACCAGCAAATGTCTACATGTCTATAGGACAGTTCTACGAGAATAGTACGGCGAACGCTGGCGATTCGTACACTACATACCAGTGGATACGTGTAAGAGCCTACCCACCGAATGGCATAGCTCCGACTACGGAAGTTAGAGCGTTATTTAAACTTAACGGTCTTTTGTAGGATATCCTATAAAAACGTCATAAGCTGCTTGTAAGCAAGTAAACAGTGCCATCATACTTGTAGTTCGTCACGAAGAGCCGGCGCCAAAACGTTATAGCCACGGCTCTTGAGCTCTTCGCCAAGTCTCGTCTGTGCGGCCTCTTCCCCGTGCACAAGGACTATCCGGCTGGTCTTTGACGGGCATACAGCCTCTACTATCTTCACAAGCCCGTTCATATCGGAATGCGCGCTTAACTTCACACGTTTTATATCAGCCTTGACCGTCTTCTCGAAGCTCTCACCGGTGCTATAATCCGTAAAAGTCACAGACCCCTTGTCCAAAGCTTCCTTTATGGGCGAATCGTTTGGGACATACCCGGACGGCAGGATTATAGTGTAATCTTTTCTGCCGACAACGCGGCGGAAAACAGATTTGCTTATCCCGCCGTTGCAGAAACCCGAAGTCGTTATCACGACGGTATTGCGGCCGTCATAGTCTTTCGGCAGCGTCTTCACTTCCTTAAGATTCGGCAGCTTGAGGTCCCTGTAAGCGATGTCTTTTATGGCAAGGTACGACGGGGACGCTACGTAAAATTCATAATCCGGATGTCTTCCTGCGATGCCGTCAAGCAGATAAGCGACCCTCTGTATCCTCTCTATCGCGAACGCGGGTATGAAGACCTTCTTCCCGGACTTTATCGCTTCCTCTACCACGGACACGAACTTTTCTTCCGTGCTGTGCTTGTCGTCCCTGGTCTCGTTCCCATACGTAGATTCTATTATGAACACTTCCGGATCCTTCTTGAGAGCCGCAAGCGCGGGCACGTCTCCGTTAAGGTCACCTTCAAGGTTTATGTCTCCAGTGTAGGTTATGGTCTTGTTATCGCAGGACACTTCAGTTATTGCGGAGCCAGGTATGTGACCCGCGTTTAAAAAGCGAATCTTGAAATCCTTGTACGCGACTTCTTCGCCGTAGTTTACGGGAGTCCAGGCGTTTTTGACGGCAAGAGCCTCTTCCAGCGAAAATCTCTGTTTAGCGCCGCTGGCCTTATTTTCCCGCTCGTCTATCTTTACCAGATCCTCCAGCTGGTGGCCGGTTATCTTTCTACTGGTCTCCGTCCCGAAGACTTTAGTGCCATCGTTCTGCCGCATAGCGTACGGGAGCCCGCTTATGTGGTCGGCGTGGGCGTGTGATACGGCGACCGCGTCGACTTTCGGGAATTCAGAAATATTCTGCGAGCGCGAGTGCAATGCGCCGTAGTCAAGGCACAGAGTGGTCCCGAAATGCTCCAGCACTATCTTGACGTTCCCGACCTGCCTTGCGCCGCCGTGGAACCTTATGCAGACCACAAATGTATTAGAGACCATCGGGCATTTAAACGTTATCCGGTTTGTGCGCAACGAGGTTTCCGGGCGGCACATAGCGTTTATATCCTAGCGATTTTTACTAGTCGTATGGAAAAAGAGAGGCAGGACGCCCTGCATTTTTATCACATAGGCAGAGTCATAAAGTTCCTAAGCCCGAAGGACGGCAGGAACCTCGACAGAAAGAGCAAAGTCGTCGTGGAGATGTGGGACAACAACATAATAACGTGTGAGGCCGGCAGCACCCCGCTAAAGGACGACGATTACGTGATAGTCAGATTCAACGGGCTCGTACAGCCTAATAATAATATTTTTATGAGCGCTGACCAGATAACCGATGTGCTGTCAAAGTCCGCTGGCGACGACGTCTGGAGCAGCTACAAGAACTTCCTTGACAAGGTAAAGCCAACTCACCCGCTTACCGGATAAGTATGAAGCGGCAGGACGTTTTCGAGAAGCTATACCGCAAGGAGAACCTCCACTTCTGTATTTACTCGATGCTCCTGAGGCACGAGAGCGACGCTTTCCACAGAAAGAGGCTGGAATACCTCGCAAGGACGGAAAGGAAGCACATGGAGGTGTGGAAAGGTCTTTGCGGACCGCAGGGCGCTGTGGAGCAAAAGGATTACCTTTTTCTGCCGATCCTTTTTTTGCTCGGCAGGAAACTCTTTGGGAAGGAGGCCGTATCCGGCCTGATAAACGCCTATGAAAGCTCCTCGCTTACAGACCTCCTTAACATAATAAACGAGGTCCCGGCCGACAGGATAAAACCGGTCGTCGACGTGGTGACGGACGAACTTTACAACGAGACCGTACACGAGCGAAGGGAAGGAAACGGCATACTCTCGCATATAAGAGAGGTAGTATTCGGCATGAACGACGGCCTGGTGGAAGTACTGGCTGCCGTCGCCGGGCTTGTAGGAATATACAGGAGCAATCTCGTGGCCGCACTCGCAGGGCTAATAATAGGGATATCAGGTACGCTCTCCATGGCAGTCGGCGCATTTTTATCGTCTACCTCTGCAAAGGACGTCTCCGCATCCGAGGTGACGCGGCTTCAGCTCGAACTCGAGGCAGCGAAGGAGAGAATATCGAAGGAGCTCGGTAAGAGCTACAAGCATTACAGGAACCTTGGCGTAGAGCTCGACAGCCTGATTAAAAAACTAAAGGACAGAAACGACCCGTTCTACAGGCTCCTGCAACGCGAAAAATCGACTACGCTTTTCAGGTTTTTTGGAAAGGCCGGCGCGGTATTAAAGCATGGAGACGATACAAGCCCGTTCAAAGACGCCGTCTATGTGGGGATTTTTTACATGGTGGGCGCAATAATCCCTCTGGCGAGTTTTTTCATCGGCGCCCTGATAAACGACCCGGTGTTCCTGAACCTCATCATCTCGTTGGTGGCGGCGTCCATAGCCATCGTGATAACCGCTGCCCTTATAGCCATAAACACAAATGAAAACGTGCTGAGACGGGTTTCGCAGTCCTTGCTTTTGAGCCTGGCGGCGTCCGGCGTGACTTTCTTGATAGGCAGCCTCGTTTCCAGCTACATAGGGGTAGTGGTATAAAGATAATGTTAATATAGGCGCCATACTAATCCAGATGAGTATGGAAAGAAGGGGAAAACTGCTCGATGCGGCGCAGATAAGGAAGGATTTTCCGATACTGTCAAAGAAGGTGAACGGGCACCCGCTAGTCTACTTCGATTCCGCCGCCACGTCGCAGAAACCAAGGCAGGTCATAGACGGCATCCGGTACTTCTACGAGAACCTGAACGCAAATCCGCTCAGGAGCATACACAAGCTGGCGGAGGAAGCGACCATCGCCTACAACGCCGCGAGGGACAAAGTCGCAAAGTTCATAAACGCAGACCCGGACGAGATAGTCTTCGTCAGGAACACGACGGAAGCCATAAACCTCGCTTCGTACGCGCTGCCTCTTAAGAAGGGCGACCGTGTGGTAAGCAGCTATCTTGAACACCATTCCAACATATTGCCGTGGCTGAGACTCAAGGATATAGGCGTAACCGTGGATTTCGTAGATGTCGACGATGAATACGAACTCGACATGGAGCACTACAGGAGCCTGCCTAACGACACTCGCCTGGTCACCGTATCCCACGAATCGAACGTCAGCGGCACCGTAAACGACGTTCGTGAGATAGCGGCTCTGGCGCACGAGGCTGGTGCGATGGTGCTCATAGACGCGGCTCAGTCCGCGCCGCACATGAAGATAGACGTAAAGGACATAGGCGCCGATCTCCTCGCGTTCTCAGGGCACAAGATGCTCGGGCCGTTCGGGATCGGAGTCCTCTACGTAAACAAGACCCTGCACGAGCACATGAAGCCGTTTCTTACCGGCGGAGAAATGATAGAGAGCGTAAGGCTAAATGACGTTAAGTATCAGAAGATACCCCGGTTTTATGAGGCAGGTACGCAGGACGTCGAGGGGGCGTACGGGCTCGGGCTGGCCATAGATTATCTTAATCGCATCGGTATGGGCAACGTGGAGGCGTACGACAAAGCGCTTACGGAGCACCTCTTCGATTCTGTGCGTTCTGTGAAGGGGCTGGACGTATACGGGGGTAAGAGCGGCAAGTACGGGCCCATACTATCTTTCAACGTAAAAGGACTGCATTCCCACGACGTCGCATATTTCCTAGACAAAAAAGGCTTCGCCCTGCGTTCTGGATTCCACTGCGCGCAGCCGTTCATAGAAGACAAGCTTAAGGCGAACGGCACAGCGCGGGCCAGCCTCTACATCTACAATACGCTTGCGGAGATAGACCGGTTCGCGGCCGAGATAAAGAACATAGCCAGAAAATATGGACGAATCTAAGCTGTACGAGCTCATGGACGAATACAGGAACCCGCCCCACTTGGGTAAACCCAAGGACTATGACGCGCTAGAAGAAGGGTCTTCGGCCTCATGCGGCGACAGGTTTACGGTCTATCTTAAACTGAGCGGGGGCACCGTAAAGTCCGCTGATTTTGAAGGCAGCGGATGCGTTATATCTACGGTCTGCATGTCCAGGGTCTGCGGCGCCATATCTGGCAAGACAAAAGAGCAGATACGTAGTATGGACATTAAAGACGTGAAGAAGCTCATCGGCATCGACCAGATAAGCGCTTCCAGGATAAGCTGCGCGATGCTCGGGCTGGAAACGATAAAGAAGGCGCTGGCAGACAAAAAACGGATGTAAATTTTTCAAGGTTTTAAACGACAAGCGGCAATAAATCACATGAAAGGACAGGAGCTCCCGATAAACGTAGTGGTGCTGATAATAATAGCACTTATAATTCTGGTCCTGGCGATATTCTTCATAGTACTGCCCATACTCCACACGCCCGTCCAGAACACGAACACCACCCAGACAGGATTCGCGCAGTTCCAGTTGAACTGCGGCAGCTACTGCCCGCCACCGGAAACGCAAAATCTGGCGCCGCCACAGACGCAGTTCTGCACGGCTACGTACGGCAACTTTCACTGCTGGTCCCCTTACAACGGAGGCTATGTTTATGACGGCGGCTCATGCGCCTATCAGGCCGCAAACGGCACGCGTTTCGTAGCCGACCAGCAGACCTGCTGAGACGGCAGCCTTGGATATTTAAATCGAAAATCACTAAGTACTTCATGGTGGACGACGCTTGGCTAGAGGGTTTCGACGTTTCCGAGTTCTTTAAGTCCAACGCAGAATTCAAATCATGGGCAGCTAGACACCTGGAACACGCAAACCTGGATCCGGACGTAACGGAAAACAAGCTTAAGGAATTTCTGGCGAGAGCCGAGACCGAAGGGTTTTCCATCGTTAGGGTCCCACCTGCGTTTTTGAAGAACGCGGACAGGATCATAAAAGCCAACAAATACCGTGTCGGGACCATAATCCTTGTAAGCTTTCCGGCCGGCGACATGCTGTCGACGAATCAAAAACTTCTGCAGCTGCAGGAAGGCGCAGACGCCGGCGCGAAGGAAGTGGAATTCGTCTGCAATATGGGCTTTTTGAAAGGAGATGTCGGAGAGTTAAAAAAAGAAGTTACCGCAGCCGTGAAGGCGGCCCGCGCAAAAAAGATGAAGATAAGCATAGCTTTTGATCTGGACAAGCTATCAGAAGAAGAAGCGAAGGCCGGCATAGAAACAATAGAAAGTGCAGGACCGGATTTCCTGTCGATAAGCACAGACTTGGGGTTTTACTCGGGCGAAGACCTGCCGGAAGATGAAGAAGAGCTTAAACTGGCCAAGACGCGCGATGTTATAAGGCTCGCAGGCAAACACGTGAAGAACAAGTCAAAACTGGGCATAAAAGTGGCGAATGGGATATACGATCTAGGCGAGTTCATAAACGGTTTTTATATGTGCGTAAAAAACGGCTGGAGCCTGGAAAACATAAGAGTCAGCTCGAGATCCGCCCCGCACATACTTGAAAGCATAAACGTTTGAGGCATATTGGAAGTGCTGTTCATCTGCAAGTATAACGTAGGAAGAAGCCAGATGGCCGAAGCGTTTTTCAACAGACTGTCGAAAAAAGACCACGCGGTAAGCGCTGGCGTGGACCCGTATTACATAAAGCATTACGGCGCAAGGATACCGCAGAAAGACCCTGTAATAAAATGCATGTCGGAAGAAGGCTTCGATTTTTCTGATAACATGGTAAAGATGGCCAGCCGAGACACCGTCAAAAAGGCGGACATCATCGTGGCATTGATGGACAAAAAACGCGCAGCCCGCGACCTGCCGATGTACATAAAGCGCTCGCCGTCTTTCAGGCTTTGGGAGGTGCATGACGTCAACGGCAGGCAGAATTTCGAATCCGGATATAAAAAATACTTAGCCAACAGGGAAAGGATAAAAGGGAAGGTGAAAGCACTCGTCAAAGAACTGGAGCACAATGGCACTTAAGCCGGCTTATAAAGCTGGCCAGCCTAAAGCGCTTCTCGCCCATTTCTAGGTTCATCATAGTTAAAGTCCAGATTCCAGTTCTACAGCCTTCTTTAATAGAATGGTATAATACATAAAAGTAGGAGCTATACATAAAACTACCGCCAAGCGAACGCTTTACGCCTGCCCAGTGTGTGGTCTTCACTATGAGAACGAGACCACGGCTAAGCGATGCGGAAAATGGTGTTCCGGGCACGCGGCATGCAATCTGGATATAACGAAACTTTCGGTGGAACGGAAAGATGCGGCAAAAGCGGCTGATAAGATGCCTCAAAATTACTAAATAGATTAAATAAACTCTCTTCTAAACTAAGACTCAAAAAGAACTTCTTATAAGCGCCAAAATTTCAGCGAAGGTATTCGACGCCGTTCTTTACAGGACGAGGGCTTTAGAAGATGTTATCTAACTTTTAGATTAAAATTTCTTAAGTTGTCCTAGTAGTACTTAGATTCCAGATCTAAAAATCTGCTCTTTTAGCCGAATTTTCTCCGGTTTGATCTAAAGGTTACTTAAAATCGATTCTAAAATCGGCGAGTCTATCAAGATAAAATAAGTCGATTTAGGATCTATTTGGCACTTTTGCCTCTACTGCGGATAAATGGGCCGAGGGAGATTTGCACTCCCATAGTGCGGGCTTCAACCGCAGACTCTCCGAGGTTAAGCTATCGGCCCATCGCATATAAAGTACAGAACCATATAAATAAATATATCGTGAACACGTTCTTTGAGATCCTGCACGGATATTAAAACTACAAAGATAAACGAATATTTCACACAGCGTTATAATGATGCAAAAAATTACTGCATCGGTGGAAGTCACTGGAAAGAGAACTTGCAGAACGAGTTGTTCATGGCCGAGCACTCCAACTCGACGACTTTGAGCTGCGTACCAAATAGTCGGTAAGAAAGCCCCCCGATAAGACCGCTTAAGAAAAAACAGCGCTTTTCGTTTGCCGTGTCCGTATGCAGCGCATTGAAGCTGTCGTAGACGTCTATTTCTTTAAGGCCCCCGTACTCGTTCATTATCGGGTTTATAGCACCGGTCCCGAGCAGATACGGTAGGATACCGAACCCGCTCGTACCGTGCCTTAGACCGACGCCCTCTAGATCATAATCGGCGTACATTTTCGCGAGCGAAAATCCCATCCCATACTGTATATCATGCATCCCTCCCCCCATCATCTCCCTTAACTTGCTGAAAAGATAGGGGAAAAACACCGCCGGGACGACCTCGACCGGTATGCTGTTAACCACCGGGCCGGACTCGGACTTTATAAGCACGACCTTTTCTCCAACCTCTTTTTTTGTCGTGTACGATTTGGAACCAACGTAATTGTAACTCCCATCGCCGGCAGATATGTCGGCGTGAAACGTGTCCGCGTCCTGGCCGCCGGCCGTGCGGCACGAAGTCTCCGTGACCGTGACGTTTTTACCGAGGATCACGCGTAAAATTGAGCCTATCATGCCAGTGGCGGCGAAGCAATATTTAAGCGGCTTTATCACACTGAGCACGGAATTGAAATTTCCGCTGATACCAACGTCAATGGAGTCAACATCTTTCGAGACGACGTACATCCTTCCGAAACCGAGATCCTCAAAGAGGTGGGATATCTCGTCCAGCATCCGCTCATCGCCGTGTCTTTTTAACGCGCGCCCTTTTATCAAGTCTATAAGAAAAGAGTATACTATGGTGGCCATCGCGTCCTCAAATATGTTTTTAGTTGCAAGGCCGATGATATCGTTAACGTAATCCTGTATGAACTCCAGCCCCCCGCGCGGCAGGAGTACTACACGCACTCCGTTTAGCAGATAGACGCCGACGCCTTTCTCGTATCGCAGATCTATCTCCATATCGCGCCGCCTTTCATGTCCTAATAATGTAGAGAATACAATATAATGTTTGTCAGCACAGCCTAAAAAGTATATATACTATCCTTTTTTAGGCTTAAAGATGGATGCTGGTGAGGGAGACCCGGGTAAAAAACTGGCAGACATCTCCAGGGAAATCGCTGATACAAGAAAACAGCTGGACGCGTTAGAGCATAAGGAGGCAAATCTCGAGCAGCAGGGCCGCTCAGAAGTAAAAAAACTCGAGCAGGTAGCCGCAAAAGCATCACAAAAGCTCGACAAACGGCTTGACAAGCCAGTGGTGACAGACACGTCGACGTACAAGATAAAAGTCAGGCGTCTACTCTATGTAGTGATGGCGGCGGTCGCCGTGATCATCGTGGCGGTGGTGGCGGTAGTGCTCCTTTCCGGCCCCAGCGGCGTGGTGAACGTTGGGAACAACTGGAACTACATAAGCGGGAACCAGCCGTTTTCGATAGGCGGCCGGCTTTATTACAGCTTCGTTGGAATAGAGGGGTGCCAGTACTGTGCGATAGAGCGATATGCCATATTCGAAGCGCTTAGCAAGTTCGGAAACTGGACCTATTTCGGCAGAAAACTCACTCTGAACACCGTTCCGGTAAACAACATGTCCACAAACCCGGAATCGAGGACGCTTTTCTACCTGGCGGCAGAGGGAGACTGGACGTTTAATTTTCTCAATCAAAACCTTTCCTACTCATCGCAGTACATAGACTTTAATCAGGTAGAAGTTGATAACAACCTCGGGGCAAGTCTGCAGCAGCCGAACCAGATACAGCTCGGCTATATAGATACCTACGATCCAAGCGGAGCGGTTCCGTTCTCGGTCATAGGCGGGAATTTCTATGAGATAGGGTCGGGCAGCGTCCTTGACCCGGGTGGAAAACCTATAATATTCGCACCGAATGGCACGGGGATAGGTTACGGTTATTCGCCGGTCTACATAATAGGGCAGTTCAATCAGACCGGGTCCACCATAAACACCGCCATAAACACGGAAGCCGACTACATCTCAGCAATGATCTGTTATGACTTGTCCAATACGCCACCGGTTTGCAGCAGCCAGGGCATCTTGTCTGTGGAAGACCAGATAAAAGCGAAATTGTGAAATCTAGGCGTCTTAGGGAGGCTTTGTTTATAAAGTCCCTTTTGTTTACAAAGTCGCCATTGTTCTATAACTTGTAAACAAAGCTCGTGGCGGTTCTCTTGATTCGACTTTGTTTCCTAGGTATCTAAAATAGATTACTTTGACCGGATCTAATGTTTATAAGTAATGCTTCTTTACCAACTCTTCGAGCAGACCAGCCTGCCATTTTTCTTCCATTGCAGAATCAGCAGCAGACTCAGCAGACCAAGCAGTCGCAGCAGACCAAGCAGCAGACTCAGCAGACGAAGTAGCAGACCCAACAGACGCAGCAGCAGACTCAGCAGACCCAGCAGACAAAGCAGCAGACGCAGTAGCAAACGCAGCAGAAATCCTGTTTTCTTCAGTAGGCTCTTTCAGCCATTTCTCCGCGGCTTCGATGGCTTTTCTGGGTCGATCATCGTTTGGATATTTATTCTCATATTTCGGAAGCACGTGCCTCGCACAGCCGATTGCATATTCCACTGACAGCGGTTTCAGGTCTATCTCTCTTATAAGCTTCATCTCCTTGGCTGCGAACAGACCTCTTTCGCCATAGACCACGCCGCGGGCTTCCACCTCGAATAGACGATCTCCTCGGGGAAGAATATTATTGAAAGCTGAACGTAAATCAGATGACGCATGAAAACCCCCATAGCCCGGCTTGACTTCACCGTTATATGTTAGCATGACCCCTAGAGCCCATTGCGGCTTGTCTCCTGAATAGCTTCTAAGGTCTTCAGATACGAATTTATAGCCCTTTATTGTCGGTTCCTGAGCGGTTTCTGTCCGTGAATCCTTTTGTTTTCCGGATAGTATATCCGATAGTCTTCCGATCGTTCCTTTCATAGCCTTTTGACCGCCTTATTTTAATCACTACTTTAAAGTATAAGATAACTTTGAGTATATAAGGCTTTCTGCGCAGCGGGGGCTTTGTTTATAAAGTCCTTTTTGTTTACAAAGTCTGGTTTTTTTATAAAGTCTTAAAACTGTTTACAAAGTAAGCTTATTTGACTATTTTATAAACAAAGCCTCTTAGGGATTAAGTTATTTATACGGACGCCCTTCATATCATAGTATGCCCTATGTAGCGCAGGAAGACAGGAAAAAACTCAATCCGACGATAGAAAACGTGGCAATAGCCATAGCAAAGAGGGTCAAATCCGCGGATACGCCAGCCGAACTATCGGTGTTTTACAAACGTGCGTTCATGTCGATAGCCGAAACGATATACCGGCTGGTTTCAGGTAAGCAGGTAGAACTAAAAACCGACGAGCAAAAGTTAGGAGGCAAGATTTACGAGCTGGACAGAGAGTATAATTATGACGCGGCGTTCAATGGAGAACTGAATTATTCCATAACGCGCATAATACAACTTACTCCGAGGGAGATGGTGCAACGCGGTATATCAAAGCAGGAGCTTAGATATTGGATATACTCACAGACTGTGGGTGCGCTGATGCGCGTGCAGGACGAGGTAAAAGCCCTCGCAACCAAAGCAAATGATCCGGCGCGGGATTGGGTGTTTGATGGACTGGTAGGCGTTTTTGAAGATATAAAGGATGAATACAAGAGAAGAGTCAATCCGGATTACGAGCTGGAACAGATACTAAAATCGGGCGATTGCTATGATGGCCCGTACCATACGACTCTTCGTGAGGTTAGAGACGATGCGGGTA
Organism: Nanobdellota archaeon; assembly: GCA_021818665.1. Classification (GTDB taxonomy): domain Archaea; phylum Nanobdellota; class Nanobdellia; order Parvarchaeales; family Parvarchaeaceae; genus Parvarchaeum. Next base: position 11,592 of record JAKATQ010000026.1, read on the forward strand.
ACGTAATCGGCTGGCATGAGATAATGCCAAATCGTGAGTCTCCAAAAAATAAAGACAAGACTATTTCGTAGTAACACACAGGTCAGTGTTCCAAAAGCGCAAAATTCACCAAAGAAGTCTATCTCCTTTTGGGCTTCCGCCATTTTGGTAGCCTTACAGTAATCTGCGGCTTAAGGGCTGAAATGCTTTTTTCAACACGGTCAAGCGACTTTTCTAAGCGCTCTATATTTCTTGACACTCTAGCAGCGTTTTTCTCAAGATTATACATTCTAGCCCTTTCTCGGACCATAATCGAGTAGGCCAATCTGTGGTTACTCCAGAGTTTCCTAAGTCCAGAAAAAGCCTTTACAGCCGCGTTATTTACTTCTGTCCTTGATGCGTGCATATCAAAAATATCCGTTTATCCTCTCCTGCGAGGCCGGCCTTTGGGTTTTTTTGCAGGGTGTAAGTATCTCTCCAATTCGGATATCCTGGACATGCGCTTTTCTAGCTCCATAATATGCTTTTCGACACCGTTTATCTTGCCGGCGGTGCTGGCTATCGCTCTTTCGAGATGCATAAGCTTGCCCCGTTCTCTCAATAGAACAGTGTAAGTCTTCCTGTGCGCACGCATAAGTCCGCCCAACTTCCAGGCGATTTTTATACGAGCCAATTGTGTCTTTGGGTTTATATTTACCATGGATAGAAGAGTTACTCAGAATATTAAAATGTTACCATCAAAAACGTGATTTTTAGCGGTTTCGACGTTTTGAACAGATTTGGTGGTCTAAGAAGCCTAGGTTCATCTCACACCGGCTCAAGATAAAATCTTTTCGACGTATCCTTCCACGCCTTCTTCATCAGCTTCAAGATACCCGTCGGTGTCCAGAGCCATCTTTGCCCTCCCTTTCCTAAGCCCGAGCTTCCCAAGGTACTCGATGAACCTCTTCGGAGTGTCGTTCGTGCCGCCTTCGCTGAACACTATCCTTTTAGCCCCCTTC
>JAKATQ010000027.1 GCA_021818665.1 Nanobdellota archaeon
GCCGAGCTGGCGCATCAGGGTGTCTTTCATCCCCTGGAACGCCTTGTCGCTCATGTGCGCGTGTATGTCCACATATTTAGGTCCCATTGATTATATCTTAAAACATTTAATTTATTTAATGGCACAGTTTAGTAGGTGTGTGCCTCTATAGCTCAATAGTAGAGCGCATGACTTGTAATCATGTGACGAGGGTGCGATTCCCTCTAGAGGCTTTATTGCGTAGCCGCGTGCTCGTTATTAGCTCGTTATTATAATGTATGCGGTTAGGTTTCTTCACTGCTGCGCGGTCTGGGCTATCTTAGATTTTATCTGGTCAACGACATTCTGCACGTTCTGCTGCCCGCCTATGCCGGCTAGTCCTGCGGCTGAAAGCCCGGCTAGGCCACCCATAGCACCCATCCCTTGCATGAACTGCATCGGCAGCACTATTTTAGAAGAACTGGATTCGCCCATCTGCTTAAGAGCCTGAAGGTAAAGGTACATGACAGATTTATCGTCCAGCGACCTTCCTCCCTCTCCGATGGCTTCCATCACTATTTTCTGCGCATCCGCCTTGAACCTCTGCGCCTGAAGCAGGTTGGCTGCTATCTCCGGCTGCTGCATCGCCTGTATGACTTCCTGTGGCGGCGCTATGGTTCTTATCTGTACAGTAGGGACGTCTATCCCCCATTTCCAAGTCAAGTGCCTTATGGCATCGGCGAGTACGTTATTTATCTGATCTAGATTGCCGAAAAGTTGCCTCATCGTGAACGATGCTATCGCGTTACGCACGGCCGACTGGACCAGCGTAGTGAGCCCCTGCCCGTAATTGTCTATCTGGAGTGTCGCTTTCTCTGGATCGGTTATCTGATAGTAGATGGTGCCATCTAGAGCCAGTTTTAGATCGTCCTGCGTGAACACTTCCTGGGAGGATATGTCGAGCATCTTCACTCTCACGTCTACCCTCTGGTATTCCTGCTCGAAAAACGGCAGCACTACCGCCCACCCTGGTCCAGCTATCCTATTGAACTTGCCGAGCCTGAAGATTATGCCTCTCTCGAACTGAGTGTATTTCTTGACCGACGTCACGAAAAAGACGCTGAAAGCGATTATGAAGAACAGTATTAAGAATACAAAGAAAAAGGCGGGATTGAACGAACCGAGCACGAAGAGTACGATGAGCACTATAGTGGCTATTATCCATCCCCACAATTCCGCTGGAGTCATACCAATATTAGATGGCCACGCCTTATTAATCTTATTTGGCTGAGCGTACCCGAACGCTGCCCGCACAAATCGCACGCTATCCGTATTTGCAATGTGCTTAACTATTTAAAGTGGGCTCTTCAGTAATATATTATTATTGTAGAATAGTAATGAGCGTATGATAATATTCAGTTCGGCTATAGCCGGTTCGAACCGTTCGCTGCTTGAAGACGCCGTTGTGAAGCTGGCAAAGAGGAACGGTAAGCGTATCGTGATAGTGAACTTCATAGACGAGATGATAGAGAGCGCAAAGAGCCTTAATAAATATCTTAACGCCGCCAACCTGCCAAATCTCGACATAAAGACTCTCGAGCTTCTCAAGACTACCGCCTTCCATCGGATAACCGACAAGATAAAGGAGGACAAGAACGTGGATTATATAATAGACGGCCATATGGCGTTCTGGTGGAAGAGCGGGCCGATAAACCTCCTGAATGTGAATGATTTCAAGGAGCTAGAGCCCGATTTCTTCATATCCGTGCTTTCCGCACCTGACCAGGTTCTTAAGACCCTCAAGGCAAAGAGCGAATGGACGAACAAGGACATCGACAGTTACGAGATAGCCATATGGTCCGAACTCGAGCTTTATACCACGGACCTGATAAGCGACACGCTTGGCAGCAAGAACTATCTGATAAGCGCCAACGAGGACCCCCGCACGCTTTACGACCTGCTATACGCCGCCCACAAGCCCAAGGTGTATCTCAGCTACAGCATGGAGCACAGGGATACGGACTACAAACAACTGGATGCGTTCACCGAGAAGCTTAGAAAGCACTCCATAATATTCAACCCCCGGACGATAGACATAGCCGCATACCACACCACGGAGGACGAAAAACTCAAGGATCTGGTCTTCAATCAGACCGTGCGCAGGGACTACCATCTCATAGACCAGTCCGACCTCGTCGTGATACACATGTCCACTCTCGTCTATTCGAGCGGCGTAGACAGTGAGAGGATGCATGCGCACACCAACGGCAAGACTGTGTTGCTTTACTTCCCGTTCCAGCGCTATAGCCCGTTCACGCCTTACTTCGTCGACAAGATGTATAAGGAAGAGTCCCAGATAATAAGGGACATCGAGAACCTTGCAAAGCGAAACGCCATCAAAAGGAAAGCGTCACGCTAAACGGCGATAAGGTCTGTGCTAAGCCTTCTGGTTATCTTCGCGTATCTCATAAAGCCTTCGCGCCTTACCTTATCCGTGCTGCCTATGTACGCATTGAACTTGGGGAACACGACCCCATGCTTTAGGATCGCGTCTTTGTAGCGTTTTTTGGGCAGCCTGAGGTCGAAAAGCATCCAGCAGTCCTTCTTGTACATCACGCCGTTTGAATCGTAGACTACCACGGCCGGGTGCAGGTGGCCTGTGCAGACGACCGCCACGGTCTCGCTCAGCGACTTCGACGGCATTCTGTGGCCGTGCATGAACCCCGTGCCGTGGTAGGAGAACTCGTCGACCAGGCTAACGCCTCCTATATTACTTGCTATCTTTGACAAGCCGCCGTCGTGGTTCCCCTTAGTTATTATGACCTCATCGAATCTATCGGCTAGCTGATTTAGAAACTTGGACAGCGCGCCGGCTTCCTTCGGGAGTATCTCGGTGAACTTGTTCCTGACGTCCCCGAGCATCATAAGCTTCTTTGTCCCAAGGGCTGTCACGTCCGCTAGCAGATCGTCGTTCTTGCTGTAGACATTGTAGCCGCTCTCGTTGAGCTTCTCCTCAAAGCCCAAGTGTAGGTCGCCTATCACGGCGTATTCGCCGAGAAACCCTGCGGGGATTCCCTTTTTGACCGAAAACGGTAGGTCTTCTATCTCCATCTAATCTAGTGCACCAGCCAGTTTTAAAGTCTAGCGTAGATTTTAATAATTAATTGGGGGCGCGACATCGGATATAAACCGTATGGGGTCAAGACTAAAAGCAATTGATTGGGGATACTATAAACCGATTGTTTGGTTTGTCGGCGTATTTAGCACTCTATTTGTAAGTATCTTTAGTCTTAACGCTTATCCCACGACCGGGACTAATGCTATTATAAACGGCACATCTATCGCCGACCGCACGATCCAATTTCTGATTTCGCCGTTTAATCCCGTGGAAGACATAAGGGGCGGATGGGGCCCGATAATCTTGTTCATATTCCTATTTCTGATAACTATCTTACTGGATTGTGTCTATCGGAACATTGTGGCTGAGCGGCGCAAAACTATGCGCAGCAGGATTCAGACTGTTTTAAACCTACGGAATGCGATTTTGGTGGGAATCGTAACTACCTATTTTGTCGCGTTCGGACAGGTATTTGACGGAAAATCCGTGCCTGGCGGGATATCACTAGTTGTCATGGTAATTTCGATGTACATGTTTTATCTCCTATTTGCCATGGCCTTTTCCGCGATTTGCTACCTGATAAAAAAACCCTTGTACAAAATAAATGCCCCGCTCATCGGTGTTTTAGGCATACTCGTAGTTTACGCCGCTGCAATTTTTGTGTCTTCTACGATATTGTTCTTCTTCCCCCTGGGTAGCCCATCTCCGAACCTCATAGACTTGTTTGCTAATTCCCCGCATTTTGTAGGCAGTATCGTGGCGGGCGGTTTGTTTTTGGTCTACTATGTGGAAGGCTTTAAGCTTTCTAACGACTGAAAATCGCGATGTGCCGATAATTTGATAAGCGTGAGTAATAAGGTCACTTAGAATATCACGCTTAGACCGGTATTCTGACTAGAAATGCGCGTGGTGGAAAGCCAAAAACGCTTTTAAATAGAGAACTGCATAAAGAAGAGTTATGAAAGTCCCAAGGTCGCGAAGACGCGGCAAAAGCAAGATATTCCAGATGAACAAGTTCCGGGCCGTGGGAAGGGCCAGGATGATAAGAGCCCTGGAGCCTATGAACGCCAGGATAGTCAGGTTTTTGCACGATTCTTACAGGACCGCCCCGCTAATGGAGGTAAAGTTCGAGAATGGCGAGTCTACTTACCTACCTGCATTCGTCGGCGCCTACGTGGGCAAAAACGTGTCCTATCTGAAGGATGATCCCGTAGAGGACGGACAGATGAGGCAATTGGGTGGCTTGCCGCCCGGTACTGACGTTTACAACATCGAACTAAAGCCGAGGGACGGGGGCAAGCTCGTCAGGGCCGGCGGGACCAGCGCAAAGATCGTGGAAAAGACCGGGAATCTGGTCACCCTATCGCTGCCAAGCGGCTCGATGATAAAGATCGAAGGCGAGTGCAGAGCCGTAGTCGGCAGGATAGCGAACGGCGGCCGCGTGGAAAAGCCTTTCTACAAAGCAGGCAACATGTACCACCTAATAAGGGCACGCGGAAGATACTGGCCGATGACCGCCGCTGTTGCCATGAACGCTTATGAGCATAAATTTGGGGGCAAGAGAAGGAGCACACAGCACAAAGCGAAGACTTCTTCAAGAAGGGACCCGCCTGGTGCCAAAGTAGGCGCGATATCCCCGAGGAGGACGGGCCAGAGGTAGCATGACAGAATTCGTTTACAGAGGCAAGAGCCTGGAAGAACTCAAGACCCTCCCGAGGGAGGACCTCATAAAACTGGTAAACGCAGACGTGAGGCGGGTATTTAAAAAGGGTTTCTCGCCCGAAGAGAAGCGCTTCATAAAGAACCTTGAAAAGAAAAGAAAATCGCAGAAACCGATAAGGACTCACTCCAGAGAGATGTTCATACTACCGGACTTCGTCGGATTGACGATAGCGGTACACAACGGCAAGGAATTCGTCCCCGTCAATATAAAACCTGATATGGTCTTTCACCGCCTTGGCGAGTATTCGCTGACGACAAAACAGGTGAAGCACGGTTCGCCGGGCCTTAGGGCTACGCGTTCGAGCGGCTTCGTACCGATAAAATAGATATGCTATCGAAGGTCTCTGCCACAAGAAACAGCATGCTCGTGTCCCTCAAGGCTACCCACGAGATAATGGAAGCGGTGAGGGAGAAAAGGATAGACCCTGCAGTCGCTTTCCTGGGTCGGGTCCTAAAGAAGGAGGCCTTTGTCCCGTTCAAGAGATACCCAAGCAAAGGCCACAAGGGTGGCGTGCCGGCGGGTTATCCTGTCAAGGCCACGAAGGCCGTCATATCGTTATTGAAAGAACTAAAGGCCAACGCAAAGGCCTACGGACTTGACGCAGACAAGGTAGTGATATCCGAATACGCCCTCGGCAAGAGCGGATACCCACGATACCACGGCGGAAAGGTCTCAAGACGAGGCAAGCACACCAATCTTACGGTCTTTGGCGTTTCAGAAAAGATAGAAAAACCTGCCGAGATACCGGTGGCGAAGACCGAGACAAAAGAAGAAAGTCAGGAAGTTGCCGCAACGGCGATCGAAGCTGCAGGAGAAACTGGTGCGGAAGAGAAACCTGCCGAGGAGACAAACGAAAATGTTACCAAAGAAGCTAATAGGCAATAAAGTCAGCGAAGAAACGGCGAGAGAGTACTTACTCAGCAAGTTCAACAGGTTCGGCATAAGCGAGATACAGATAGACAAGACGCCGCTCGGCATGAAGGTCGTACTGAGGACGCCAAAGCCCGGCATACTTATAACACGTGCCGGCGCCGCACTGAAGGCCGCCTCCACAGAACTCGGCAGGCATTTCAAGCAAGATCCACCGCACATCGACGTAGAACAGACCGAAAACGCGTTGCTCGACCCTGAAGCCATGGCCGATTCGATATGCTTCAAGATAGCTAAACACGGTCCAATGAAATATAAGATAGTGGCGCACAGGGCTCTAGAGGACATAATGAATGCTGGTGCCAAAGGGGCGGAGATAGAGATAGGTGGCGTTATAAAGGAGCGGGCCGCGCATTTCAAGTTCAGACCACACGGGAGTGTGATGCCGAAGACCGGGCAGATAGAACAGTTTGGGGTCAGAAAAGCGAAGAAACAGCTGCTCCTGAAAAGAGGCTCTATAGGCATCAAGGTAACTATAGTCGTGCCGGTAAAGATGCCGGGCGGAGTTGAGTTCAAACATGGAAGAGAACATAAAGGAGCTGAAGCTAGAGCTCCTGAAAATGAACATAAAGAGAACGCAGGGACTGCAGCCAGCTGATGCCGGTAAGTACAGGCACCTAAAAAAGAAGATTGCAGCTCTGAAAGGCGGTCTTAGACAGGAAGAACTGAAAGCCGAAAAGAAAGCGAAGAAGTGACTCTCAGAAGGTCACGAAAACCACTCCGAAGAAAAGCGCGAGTGTCAGTGCTATCAGTATGGCTTCTTTTATGCGTATAGACGTCGTCCGCTTCGCATTTGACTTGTAATTCTCCATCGGGTTCATGTCCCGTAGCAGCGCAAAATAGAAGAACGTAGAAAACAAGAGTATCACGAACAGCGACACCACTAAATAGACATAGCCGTTTGACAGGAGGGCAGAGAATATCAGCAGTTTGCCGAAGAAGCCTATCGTCGGGGGAAAGCCGGTCAATGACAGTACGCCTATGAAAAGGCAGACTACGCCTACTTTTGATACGGCCCACATCTTCGATGCGTCTTTCTTGTAAACGATCTTCGCGTCTTCGAAGACTTTGTACGCAAGGAAAACTAGAGCGTCCGCGACGGCGAAGGAGAATATGTAAAAAATCGCAGCGGAGACTCCACTGTAGTTGAGAAGTGCTATGCCTATGAAGGCGAAGCCCGCCTGTGCTATGCTCGAGTACGCAAGAAGTCTCTTTATCCTTTCCTGTACGGTCGCTAGGAACGTGGCGAAGAATATCGTGGCTATCGCCAGTATGATGAACATGTCTGAAACGAAGGCGGACGAGGCCGGGAACGCAAAGAAGAAGACTCTGACCATCGCTATCAGGCCTGCCGCCTTGGATATCGACGATAGGAACGCCGTCACCGCGCCGTTAGACGCCTCATATACATCCGGTGCCCACATGTGGAATGGGACGATTGTGGATTTGAACGCGAGGCCGACCATCACCAGAGAGAGTCCTGCTATGAACGGCAGGTAGTTTACGGTGTACGTGGCGCCGAAAGACAGTGTACCGGTGCCGCCATAGACTAGGGATATGCCGAATATCAATATGACCATCGACAGGAAGCTTATAGACACGTATTTCATGGCGCCTTCCAGGTTTGCGTTCGATTTCTGGAAAAATACGAGCCCGTAGGAGGCGAGGGATATCATCTCTATAGCTATGAGCAGAGAGATGAAGTTGCTGGAAATAACGACTAGCATGGCTCCCAGCACGGCGAGTATGAAAAGGAACTCTATGAATGTGCTGTGCTTCCTCGAATCCGCTAGAAGAAACGAGTATATGGCTATCGCCAGAAAGAGTATGAAACCGTTGACGAACTGGGAATACTGCATCGTACTGAAGAACGGTATATCGAAGTCACCAAACATTATCTCCACGGCGAAAGCCAGCACTAGTATGGCGAGCGTGGCGTATTGGATGATGTCTTTTCTCCCACTATTAAGCCGGTTCCTAAAGATGTCCAGTACTATCAGCAGGAGTACGCCGGCGATCAGTACGTACTCCGAATTTAGCACGCTCATATCGTTACGCCAACCAGGTTGGTTATTAGGGAAGGCAGTATGCCTATACTGATTATGAAGACGGAAAACGCGCCGAGTTGCACGGCATCCATCGTGGAGATGTCAGAAAACTTCTGTGCTGTCTTCTTTAGCGCTCCGAACAGCACCGCCTTAACGGCGTAAAGATAATAGTTGGTGGCTATAAGCACGCCTACGAGCGATACAAGCGCTATCGCATAAACGGAATACGCACCTAGGAACACCAGCAGTTCTCCCGGGAAATTGCTCAGCCCGGGAACTCCTAGTGTAGCCAGGACGGCGAATACGAAAAACATCGCGTACGTTGGCATCTTCTCCGCGAGGCCGCCCACTTTAGTTATGTCTCTCGTACCGGTCTTTTCCTTGAGCAGACCGGCGAGCACGAAAAGCATGCCCACTATGAAACCGTGGCTCACCATAAGGAGCACCGCACCGTTGATCCCCGCATTGCTCACGGTCGCTGAGCCTATGAACACTAGTCCCATATAAAATATGCTCGAATACGCGACAAGCCTCTTTAGGTCTTTCTGTGCAGAAGCTACCAGCGTTGAATATATCACTGTAAACACGCCGAGCAGTATCAGCGGCACCATCAGGTTATGGGCTATATTCGGTAGCAACGTGACTCCGAACAGGAGGAATATGTACCCTCCGAGTTTAAGCAGCACGCCGGCTAAAAGCACGCTGCCAGTGGTCGGGGCGGTGACGTGTGCGTCCGGAAGCCAGCTGTGCAACGGGAATATCGGCATCTTTATTATGGCTGCTATCAGGATGAAAATGAATATGACGTATGATATCGTCTGCGGCACCTGGCTTATGAGGGACTGTATGGTGAAAAGATTGAACGACCCGGTGTATACGAACATTAGTATAAAGGCGCCCAGCATAGTCAGGCTCCCGAACTGAGTGAATATGAGGAACTTCATGCTGGCTCTCCCGCGCCGCTCCTCTTCGCCCCAGAACGCTATTATGAAAAAGAAGGCCACTAGGACTATCTCCCAGAAAACGAACAGCGATATCAGATTTGATGACATGAAGACCGCGATGAGCGAAAGATACGACAACATGTAGAGGAGGTAGAACAGATTCCGTTTCTCTTTTATCTCCTTCACTGCTGACCACAACCCGAGTATCGGCAGCACCGTGGCAAGGAGCATGAACGGCAGGCTTAGGCCATTGAGCTGGAAGGAGAACGCGAAGTCCACCTGTGGCACGAGCATTACAGAGAACGGCTGGAACCCGACGAACATGCCTATGAAAAGTAGCGCCGTCGTGGCTAGTGCAGTGTAAAGGACTATGTTCTCGTCCCTGGCACCTAGGCACATGAGCCTGTTCACGAGGAGGGCCACCACGCCTATCAGTGGAAGCACCAGTAGCCCCAGTATCTGTATCATACGAACGCCGCCGCCACGGCCATCACCGCTATCATGCCGATGATTATGGCTATTATGTAACTGTTCGCGCTACCGGTCTGTATCGGCCTGGAGTCTGCCGACAGAGCGAGCGAATAGTCTGCCCCTAGTTCGAAAGCACGCGATAGTCTGTCGTCTAACTCTGATACCATGACTCCTAAACGGACGACGGCGTCGCCGACTGCTTTTATGATCGAATCATATCCGTGCTCCGCTAGTCTGGACGCCGCACCGACAAAGTACTTTAGGATCGACGTGGATCTATTCTGGTAGAACAGCGCGTATGCTATGTAAGCTCCCGCGACGGAAGCAACTACTGAAAGCAAGCTGAAGGGGCCGAACGAGAGTGTCGTCTGTATTATCGAATTGAAATAGAACGCCAGCGCACCACCGGCCACGGCTATCGCAGACAGCAGGATTATGGGGAACGCGTCGGCCATCTCACTCTCCAGTCTCGCTCCGCGGCCTTTGTTGAAGACTACAAAGAACAGCCTAAACGAGAAGAGAGCAGTGAAGAAGTCTATCCCGAGGAAGGCCAAGTTCTCGTATAAGTTGAAATTTGCTGCAAGGGCGACGTGCGCGAACATGCTCATGAACGGCGGGAGCCCCGCGAGCGAGGCGAGTCCTATGAAAGCCGGCCACATCAGCCAGCTGCCCGTCAGCTTCCTTGCTCTTAGAAGGTAGATGTCATACACCCCGAACAAAGTGGTAAGCACTCCGGATACGAGGAAAAGGAGCGATTTGAACACGGCGTGGCTGAAAAGATAGAACATCGCACCGCCAGCGTTCAGCGTCCCTACGGCTATGAACATGAAAGCGAGACTCTCTATAGTTGAATAAGCGAGTATCCTCTTTATTTGCTTCTCGTGGAGCGCCAGCATTATCGCTATGAACGCGGTTATCATCGCTATGGAAATTATTACCGGCCCTAGCCCAGCAGCCGACATCAGCGGCACAGTAACGACTAGAAGGTAGGCTCCTGCTGCGACCATCGTAGCAGAATGCAGCAGCGCGCTGACCGGCGTTGGGCCCTCCATCGCGTCTGGAAGCCACGTATAGAACGGGAACTGCGCCGATTTCGACATCGCGGCTATAAGGATCAGTGCTCCAGTAAGCAGCACGATGGATGACGGGAGATATGGGATTGCCTGTATGGTGGAGCTTATGGAGAACGTGCCGGTGCTGAGGAAAAGGACTATTATCGCCGCCAGGAAGGCCATGTCGCCTATCCTAGTCATTATTAGTGCTTTCTTGCCGGCCGCGGCCGCGGTCTCTTTCTTGTACCAGAAACCTATCAGCAGGTAGGAGCTTACGCCCACCAGCTCCCAAAATATATAGAAGAGCAGCGTGCTTCCGGAGAGCACAAGCCCGAGCATGGAGAATATGAATATAGACATCTGGCTGTAATACCTGACCTGCGGTTCGCCCCTCATGTAGAAGACCGAAAACACCAGGACCATCAGGGATATGAACGACACCAGCACGGAGAAGCCTAAAGACAGGTTCGTCCCAGTGAGCGAAAGCAGGAAGTTGCTGCCGCTTATGCTCATCCAGTTGAAACTGTCAACCGTAGTTGAATTGAAATTCGCAACAAAAAGATATGTCGCCATGCCGAGCGAGATCGCGCAGCCGGCTATCGCTATCGCGTAGCTCCTCGCGAGCTTTTCACCTATAACCACTATCAGCAAGAACGCGGCGAGCATCGGCAAGAGTATTAAGTCAAGCATGGCGTCAGCCCCTGAAATTCCTCAATTTGTTAAGCGACACTGAATTCGTCCTCTTGCCTAAGACTATAAGCATGCCTATTATCGCTACGGTCTCCAGCACTGCTATGACCAGCGTCAGAAGCGCGTAGCTTGCGCCATCGTAAGAATTGAACGCGGAGGAGGCGGCAACGAAGTTTATCAGTGCCGCGTTAAGGATTATCTCCGCTGAAATTATGAACGTAATGCCGTTCCTCCTCGAGACGATCCCGTATATCGCCACGGCGAATAGTATCCCGGTCAGCACAAGCACATCAGTATAGCTTATCATGCAATGTCCTCCTTGTTTATGAAGTATATCGTAGCCAAGAGGCTGGCGACGGCCGTAAGACCGAGCACCGCGAGTACTATCGAATAAGACTGGAAGAACTGCGTGCTGAAATTCGTGTAGTCCAGGCCAGTGCTCACCCCGAGTGGACTGTAGCTAAGCAGCAAAAACGACAGTATTCCCAACACGACTATAGGGATGACTATTACGTACTTTAAGTCGACCGGATTTATCGACCCTTCTGGCATAAGGCTCATACCGACTGCAAGTAGCAGGACTATCCCGCCGTTATAGATTATCAACTCTGCTATCCCAAGAAAAACCGCATTAAGATATAGGAACATCGCCGCGACGGCAACGAGGAACATAAAAAGGAATAATATATAGTGTACCAGTTTCCTGCTTTCTATCGTCAGGATCGCCGTGAGCACCAGCAAGCCAGAGATTGCCAAAAACCCGATGGTGTCAAAGTCCATAAAACGCAGATTCCCCGGAACAGTGGTTTACATATTATAGTGCATCGATATGTATATAACTTTATTTGATTTTTATCACTGAACATCCTTACAGTGAAAACCAGACCGAAAATCGTATTTTTAAGATATTTATTTGCAGGTTGAGATAGTATGTTATGTTTGGCTTCAATATTCGCAATTATGAGAGGGAATTCGAAACGGACAACCTCGAAGCCCACCACGTTTTCTACGACCTTTATATAAAGAGCGACGACCCGCAGGAGCTCAGAAATGAGATATCTGAGTCTATGGCGGACATGGACTATAAGATACTTCTCAACGAGATGACGAAGTTCGAGGACACCGAGCTGGAGGAAACTTTCCGGGGCGGCAATGC
>JAKATQ010000028.1 GCA_021818665.1 Nanobdellota archaeon
TCCGATCTTAAAGCTCCAGTTTGTTCTGTATCTTCTGCGAGACGTTTATGGTCCTCTCTATGGTGTCGGTCCTTGGCTTCCATTCGAAAAGATTGTTCGTCTTCAGTTCCACCTGCCCGGCGACGTAGTGCTCAGAGACCTCTGCCAGTTCCAGGACCCTTCTTCTGCCGTCCTTTCGCTGCCTGAAGGCGGTGACTATGAGGTCCAGGTTGGATACTTCTATGTCCGGCAAGTCTATCGGTTCTGACAGCAGCCTTTTCACGACCTGCTGCGCCGTTTCGGCGTGCAGCGTGGCGTAGACCGAGTGACCCGTCATAAGCGCCTCAAAAAGCGTCTGGGCGTCCTCCTTCTTTCTGATCTCACCTACGACCAGCCTGTCCGGCCTCATCCTAAGAGAGTTCAGAAGAAGGTCGAGCATCGAGACCTGGCCCTTTCCTTCCGAGTTCGGCTGCCTCGTGAGAAGCGGCACCCAGTGCAGGAACGACGGCAGCACGAGCTCGCTCGTATCCTCGATGGTTATTATCCTCTGGTTCGGCGGGATGAAAGGGAGAAAGACGTTGAGGAGGCTTGTTTTACCGGAAGCGGTACCACCGGTGACTATGAACGACAGCTCGAACTGCATCGCCTGCCATACGAACGACACGAGGCTCGAAGAAAGCGTCTTCCTTACAAGAAAATCGGTCACCGTCCACGGCTCTTCCCTGAACTTTCTTATGTCTATCGTGTTGCCGTGCACGGATATCGGATAGAGAGTGGCGTTGACGCGGTCTCCGTTGACGAGCTGCGCGTCCAGAAGGGGGCTTAGGGTGGTTATCTGGCGGCCTACCTTTCTCGCGACCTGCTGCGAGAAGCTCTCTATCTTCAGCTCGCTGTCTATTCGAACGTTCGTCTCCAGCCAGGCGTATTTCCTGTGGTAGACCATAACGGGCGTCTTAGAGTCGTTTACTACTATCTCTTCCAAACCCGCATCGGCGTCCAGTATCTCTAGTATGCCGAGGCCGAACATCTCGTGCAGGAGCGTAGCCGAGAGCTCTATGTACGTCGTGTCTATGAGCGACGGCATCAGCGCTTTGAGCTTCGCCGTCACGATGTCCAAAAACTCCACCTTGAGCGCCGCCGAAGTGCTTTCGGAGAGCCTCTGTATCTTCTGCGGGTATTCCCGTATCAGCTGCTCGCGGATCTCGGTCAGTATAGCCCTCGTCGCGACGTCTATCTTCGGCGTCTCGACGTGGTAAACAAGGGTGAATTTCCCGTGCACCTTCATTATCGACACCTGGGCCACTATGCCGTCGGAAACTACATTGTACGTCTCAACGGTCTCGTCGACCCCCTGCACAACCGCTTGCATGATATAGTGTATAAACCGTTATGTTATATATTTAACTTGATGCGCCGGAAAATCGGAGTGGCTGGCGGCCTTAATAGAAAGCTGCGACCAGTACGATCCCGACGGCGACCGCCACTAGTATCGCCAGGAAAAACAGCCCTATCTGCGCAAGTATCGACAGCCCCGGATAGACCTTGCCCTTCCTGTTTAGGACATACGCGGCTATGATTATGCCGACCAGCGAAAACGCAGATGCGGCCAGCAGGAATATCTTAACGTTCGTCGCGGACGTGATATAATTGTAGAGCACCACCGTCAGGATCAGGGCCGCTATAGCGGTGTATATGACACCGAAAAAGTAGCCGAATATCGTCCACAGAGCGGTGCCAGCGAGCCACACCCATATAAACTCGTTGCTCGTTATGAGTCCACGGCTTCTTGCTGCTGCTGCGTACGCGCCATACCGCAGCCGTGCGCCGCAGTTCCCGCAGAAGACCGCCGATTTCTGGTTTTTGAAGCCGCAATCTGAACAGAAGACCGCTGCCGATGAAGGTGTCTTTCTCACATTTTTCTTTTGCATATCAATCTTGAACCTACAGACGTTGGTGTATTAAGCTATATTGCGAGCCATGGATTTAAACGTTCAGTACATGCTTTGTAAAAATTGACCGTATAAATATGTTAGGAATGTCCTTAAACCCTGTCGGCCGTATTAAGTTGCGGCGATGGAGAAAGTGGCGCGTGCGCCTTCGGTCCCCTGTACGACTATGTTGTAAGTCAGCCCGTTTATGAAACTCACCAGCACATTGCCTTCACCTAAAGAGATGGGCGCATTGAACGTAAAGGTGTGCGACTGTCCTGCGGTAAGGTTATAGCCCTCGTTAAACACTTCAGTTTCGGAAGCCGGCAGGAACAGGTTCCCGGAGGAATTGACAAGGAAGTTTACCACTCTCTGGTCTTCTTCTTGGACACCCTGGCTGCTTTCAATCTCGTGCTCTCTTGTAACGTTTGCATTTCCGATAGGGTTTCCAGTAGGATTCCCTATAGGATCTCCGCTGCCGTTTCTCGTGATGTTAGGCAAAAAGACGTTCTGATTGCCGAATATGAGAACGTGCATTATTGAGAGACCGGAGTTTGAATTGTCCCTTACCGTAACTGAAAATGAGGTGACATTGCCGCTCGTGGAGAGCGATGCCGCCGAGATGCTTACATTCAAGGCGCTGGCGTCCAGAGATTCTCTTTCCTGGGATGTCAATGCGTTCGTAAGTCCTTTTATCCTCCCAGTAGCGGAAACCCCGGGCACTACAACCGCCCTGACAGAAGGCGCCAATACGTAGATGGTGGAATTCGCGGTGTAAATGGTAACGACTGTCGGCGTGAATTCCGTCAAGACCGTCATCGAACCGTTTATGGAGTTCGACCCGACCACGTTCACTGTAACGCGTCCACTCGGGACTGTCACCTGCGACGTTGTGCCGTTGAGTGTTATGCTAGCCGACGTTATGTTGAACCTTAGCATGTCTATCTTATTCCCGTTGCCGGCAGAAAGGCTGCCGATGGTATCGGTAACGTTCTGCAGGGACATCAGGTTTACGCTGCCAGATCCGGCGACGTTGACCCAGCCGCTGCTGTTGCCGTTGATTACGTGTACTTGCACGCCGGAATAAGATATTGTAAGGCTCTGCGTGCCTGCCGGTACGTTAGCCGGGTCAGTTAGGTGCAGAAAAACGTTGTTCTGTATAGACGAGGCTATGGTATTTATATAACCCTCGTAGAAAAGGAAGGCCGCCAAAACGACGATTATCACCAACGCCGCAACGAACTTTGCGCCCCTGTGCTTTTTCTTCGCCGATTTAGATGGCACTTCTCCCATGTGTATCGTTTTCAGGCGCGGCTTATAAAGGTTTCGGTGACCACGCGGATGAGTGCGTTTTGTCTACATTAATTATATAAAGTATTGTTTGTTTAAACGCTACTGTGGACTGGACGAAGATGGCAAGCGACGATGCGATAAGCAAAACGATTGAAAACCTCAAAAGCCGCGGTTTTGATGCGGTAATCGTCGGCTCTAAATCGGAGGCTATAGAGAAGCTAAAGGAGCTTATTCCAGCCGGCGCGGACGTGATGACTGGCGGCTCTACAACGCTTAAAGAAATCGGGTTTACACAGCTATTGGAGTCTAAGAACCACAAATAGGTAAACTGGAAAGATAGGCTAATCGGCGAGACCGATGGAGGTAAAGCCCGCAAACTACGGATAGAAGCTACCACGGCCACGTACTTTATAGGGAGCATACAAGCGATAACGGAGGGCGGAGAACTCCTGGCCGCAAGTGCAACGGGCAGCCAGATACCCGCATATTCGTACTCGTCGCCCAACGTGATACTTGTAGTAGGCGCGCAGAAGATAGTGAAGGACGTGGAAGAGGGACTAAAAAGGATACGGGATCATGCGTTGCCGAAGGAAGACGCCAGGATGAGATCACTGGGTGCGAAAGGCAGTTTCATAGGACAGATTCTGATATTGGAAAGACTCGGGATGCCAAACAGGAAAATAACAGTAGTCTTTGTAAAGGAGGCGCTTGGTTTCTAGCGTATCAATTAAAACACGACTTATTTTAAATACTTCATTCTGAAAGTGCGTATACAAAAATGCCGTGAGAAACGTTCCGTGAAATCCGTTGCCAAGTTTTTACCTTCGGAACTACTGCTGATATCAGAGGAGGTATAGTATATCGCTTTTTTACATTGTTCTAAAAAGACCAGATTCCGCGGGCCGGCGATAAGACCGTTCCGCGGTAGCTTTCAATAAGACAAAGCGCCCAAGTTTTCTCAATTTTTGATAGTATTTTAAATCATCTGAATAGCTCAGTTTATTGCTGAAAAATCCTATTTTACTTACCGCGCTGCCTCTGCAGAAAACACAGCTAAAAGCCCAAGGCCAGGGCGTCAAAAAACTTACTCGTTTAATCACGTTTTTAATTCTCGTTATTATCTTAAACAATCTTCTTCGTTCTGGGATATCACGTTCATAGAGTCTAAGAGACGGCTCCAAAGCAACAATATCCTCACGTTTTCCGAAGGTTTTTATCACTTCATTGAATACTTTTTCAGATAATACATAATCCGCGTCTATAAAAGCAATGATGTCTCCCCTGGCCCGCCTCAGCGCTGCGTTTCTGCCCGCAGAAACTCCTCTGCGTTTGACATGCACGGTCTTTGCACCATATATCTCGCGATTGCCGGGGTTTCGTCAGAAGAATTGTAATCACCTAATATAACCTCATAATGACGGTAACTCTGCGCTTTTATCGATTGCAGAAGCTCTTTTAAGTAGGACCCATCATTATATAGGTATTATTACGCTTATCAGCGGTGTTTTCAACATTTTAAATTATAGTTATCGCCATTTAAATCGTTTTTATTATCCGGCCTTTAGTTGATGCATTATTCTAGAACCAGTGGTGGCTTTGAAGGAACCGCTGAGAGAACTATTCATTTTGTTTTATACAATCTTTTAGCCGCGGAGTAATAGGCCGCTGCACTCCACAACTGTTTCTTGCTTCCGCGCGGTTTTCCAGTATCCGGATCATACCACTCATAGAAGCCCTTAAGCCTGTTGAATTTATCTAGTTCCCTCACGGCCGTATTGTCGGCTCCGGCCTTTTTCAGAGCTTGGACTGCTAACAGCGATATGAATGGCCACACCGCGTACCTCTGGTTGCAGCTCTGTGTATAATCTCTATCGGATCCACTTACGGGGTTTTCTTCCACCATGCTCAGCACTCCACTTTTCCGGGAGGCGGACTCCAACTTCTTCGAAAGTGCAGCATAGCGGCTTTCCGGCACAATCCCTTCTATGATGGCGAGTGAGGCCCCGAGCGGATCGAAGTTTCGACTTCCCTCGAAGTCCATATAGTACTCTCCGTTCCAAAAAACCTCGTTTATCCGTTTCTTCAAACGTTCAGCTTTTTCCTTCTCTCCAGTATCAGAATACATCTTGTAGAGTATCGCGTTGTTCGACAAAAGGGCCTTATCCCTTAACCACGGGAGCGAGTCCCTCCAATCGCCGCCTATAAGCAGACCGCCAGACATGTGTTGTTCTATGTAAGAGATGGCTTTCGCAATCTGCGGCTTCAGTTTCTCTACCAAGGAAAAGTCTCCAGATTTTTTAGCGTAAATGTACGCGGATAGGACGGCCATAGGGACGTAATCTATAGTCCAGCTGTTCACCCGCGTTTCGAGGGTGCCAAGCGCACGCAGGCTGTGGATGAGCTCGCCGTTCCTTATTTTGTTGTAGATCTTATTAAGCGCGCGCATTATCGGATGTTTTATGGCCAATCGTGGGACGTTTCCATCCGGTTTTTGTTTCCCCCATATCTCTTCTATCTGGTTCTTCACTTCATCATGATAGCCTAGGGATAACAGGGTGTCCAGGCTATAATACAAGTCTCTGGTCCAATATTCGTGCTTGTACCTATCCGCACTAGCATAAAAACCGTACCTCGTTCGGCATCTGTCTATCGTTTCTAGGGCCTCGCCGACCTTATTACCGCTCCGCGTCAGGATGCTGTCCAGCCGTTCTTGTATCATATTAACTACTTAATAGTAGAATTTACATTATATAAATACCTTTCCGTATTTCGCACGGCGATATTGATTAACGAAGACGCTATCTCTTTAGGTGTTTGTGCATGCTATAATACATCGCCGCACTCCATAACTGGTCCCTGCCACCGTTATGTACGCCGGTGTCCGGATCGTACCACTCGTAGAATCCATCCAGTTTGTCTATCTTCCGTAGTTCCTCGTTTCTTGCGCGGCGCATCCCCATCTTGTCCAGCGCCATGATAGCGTAACAAGACACGAAAGGCCACACCGCGTACCTCTGGTTGCAGCTTTCCGGCCACTTGTTCTCTTCCTTGCTTAGGGGCACAATCTCTATCATGTTCCTTATGCCATACTTTTCATCATTCAGATAGTATATTGCGGTTTTTCCTATAACCGCGCTTTTTATCGGCATCTGCTTTTGCAGGGCTTTATAAATCGGCACTTCCCTGCGCTTGGCGATTATATAGCCCTTTTCTATGAGCTCACGTAGTATAAGGAAATACCTGCCGCTGATCTTGCTGTCATTGCCGTGTAAGTCTGTTGTCCATCTTGTCACCGTCGTGTAGCCTATGCCGAAAGTCTTTGCAATCTCTGACTTAGGCATGCCCTTCTTTACTAGGTAACGCATCTTATGCCTCAATTTCTGGGGGTAGGCAGTTCTGTTTCTCGGGATATCTGCAGTCCAATTGGATACAGTCCTAAGGCTTACGCCAGTCCTGAACGATGCCTGCACTTTCGACACGCCGCTTAGTACCATCTCTCTGACTTTCTCTTTTAACCCTTCCCGCGGCCTTCTATACTCGTTCGATACGGGAACTCTCCACTTGACCAGAGTGCTGTACGGCACTCCCAGCATTGCTGCGACCTGAAGCTTGTTGTTTCCCTGGCTTATCAGCCTCCGCGCCCTCTCTTTAAGTTCGTCTGGGTGCCTGATTATGGGATAATAGCCCCTAACCCAGGCCTTTACTGTATTGTATGGAACGCCCAGGCTATCAGAAATATACGGTGCGGACTTACCGGACTTAGCCAATTCAATGGCCTTTTCGATTGTCTCCTGCGTGTGCTCCATACCAACACTAGAAAAACCGTATTAAAGCCCGTTTTGATTAGTTCCCAAAACGTCTAAATTTTAGGTGGGTATCTGCAGAAGGCACCCTCTATAAATGAGTAGTAGGAGCCCGCGGGCGTCGTTTTGTGAAGTTGAGTTCCCAAAATTTTCCTTCGGAACTACTGCTGATACTGGGCCCGACGGGATTTGAACCCGCAACCTGCCGGTTAAAAGCCGGAAGCTCTACCGTGTTGAGCTACGAGCCCATTAAATGGTATTAGTTGAATTTCAGCGTTTAAATTTGTTTTTTGCCTTCGCGGCTAAAAGCTTTTATACTAGCGTCCTCCATCTATATTCATTCTCGTTGTGTTTATGGAAGCCACGGAGACGAATGAACAGAAAGAAGATGCCGGCTCGCACTTCTTTATCATAAGGGTGACGCTTGGCCGGGAGATGCAGGTCATAGAAAGGCTGCAGTCCCAGCTGGAAAGAGTCAAAGGTATCTACGCGATAATAAAGCCGTATTCGCTCAAAGGGTACGTATTCGTAGAAGCCGACGCATACGAGAGCGTATCCCAGCTGATTTACAACATAAAGCACGTAAGGGGAATAATAAAAAAGGAGCTGAGCGAGGCTGAGACCCTCAAGCTGGTCGAGAAGAAACAGCAGACCATAGAGATAAACGCAGGCGATGTGGTCAAAGTCCTGGCCGGTCCGTTCAAAGGCGAGACCGCGACGGTCAAGAGCGTAAACAAGGACAAAGGCGAGATAAGCGTGATGTTCACGGAGTCCGCCGTGCCCATAAGCGTAAGCATAAAAATATCCGACGTATCGACCATAAAGGAGAGTGAGTCAAGATGAAAACCACGGTTCGCATAGTAGTCGATGGAGGGAAAGCCACGCCGGCGCCGCCGCTAGGGCCGCAGATAACGATGCTCGGGCTGAAGGCCCCTGAAGTGATAAAGAAGATAAACGACCAGACAAAGGCATACGAAGGCATGAAGGTGCCTGTAGAGATAGAGGTAGACAAGCAGACAAAGGAGTACAAACTAAACGTCCTTATGCCGTCCGTGTCGCAGCTCCTGATAAAAGAGGCGAAACTGGAGAAGGGCTACGGCGATCGGAAGGAATCGGCGTCCGTGTCGTTCGAAGCAATAAAAAAGATAGCCCTCGACCATAGCAAGTACTCGCTCGCCAAAGACGAGAAGAAGCTCGTCAACGAGGTTCTCGGAAGCTGCATAAGCATAGGGCTGAAAGTCGACGGCAAGGACCCGCGCGAATTCATAAAGAGATGATATGTCTTTTTTCGGACTGGACCAGATAGTCGCGTTCATGTCCGCTAACGCCTACCTCGCCATTTTCCTCCTGATGTTCGGTGAATCCACGATACTGCCCATCCCCAGCGAGGTCGTCCTGCCTTTCGCCGGCTTCCTCGTCTGGAGCGGCGCGATAAACCCGTTTCTGGGCTTCGCCGACGGCGTAGGAGCTTCCCTGTTCGGCAATCTTGTCGGCTTTTTAGTCGGGTACGTTTTCGGAGTCGACGTGGTTTACAGATACGGGAGGCGGTTCGGGTTCAGCATGAAATCGTACCGCGACGGGGAGAAGTGGGTGAAAAAGTATGGTTATCTTTTCGCTTTCATCTCGAAGCTTTTGCCGGTGGTAAGGTCCTTTTCTTCCGTAGTCTGCGGCGCGCTCAAGATGGAGGTCAAAAGATTCACTGCGTGGACCTTCGCCGGGATAGCCATATGGTCGGCCGTCCTTATGTACCTTGGCTACTACGTCGCGGGGAACTGGCAGGAGATAGTTACTTTACTGACGAACGTCGGGCTTTACCTGAGCATAGCCGTGGTCGTGGGGCTGGTCTTTTTGCTCCGAAATTGGCTGTACGGCGTCTTCGTGATGGTATACAGGCGCGTTCGCTCATGATTAGGCGCTTTTATAGGGAAGTCATACCTCTATTCTGCGTGAGCATATCATAAGGCGTGCACTATGGTTTTTGGACTGGACCAGCTGGTAGCGTTCATGCAGCAATACGGCTACGTCGCCTTTTTCCTGCTGGCGTTCTTTGAGACCACTCTGGCCCCTATACCCAGCGAGGTCGTCCTGCCTTTCGCCGGCGCGCTTATCGCCATCGGGACGCTAAATCCTGCGCTGCTCGTCGCGGACGTGTGGATCGGCAATCTTACGGGGAATCTTTTTGGCTATTTTCTCGCGTATTTTCTCGGGATAGACGTAGTGCTCAAATACGGCAGGAAGTTCGGCTTCAAGATGAAAAGCTACAGGGACGGGGAAAAATGGATCGTACGATACGGCGTCTATTTCGCGTTCGTGACGGAGATCCTTCCTGTGATACGTTCGGTGACTTCCATAGTGTGCGGCGCATTCAAGATGGACTTGAAAAAATTCGTGCTTTTCACGGTTGCGGGCTTTGTCATCTGGTCGTCCGTGCTCATGTACATCGGGTACGTCCTTGCGGGCAATTGGCAGACGATAGCGGATTTTCTTGTAAATTTCAGCGTTTACATCGGGGCGCTTTCCGTCCTGGTGTTCTTGATCGTAGTGCGGCGAGGCATATTGCGATGGCTCAAATGGGCTTATAAAAAACTATTTTAAAGTCAGTTAGAAAGGAAGCTGTGACTTTTTTCCATATTGACTATAGAACCATACGATGACGGACGCAAAACTTATGTTGCAGCTATTTCAGATACGCATTTATCGGTATGGCTAAATTAAGATTGCTTTCAGAACCATCCACGAGAGGCTACGTGTTCTGCAGAGACGAGAACGTTTCTGTGCAGATTTACCGGACCTTAAAGAGATACTTCAGCGTAAAGCGAATCAAAGCAAGGGTGCCTAGTACAAGACTACGGTGCTTTACCTAGAAGGAAAGGAAAACGACGTATTTTCTTCTTATACAAAAAGAATCATAATGAACCGTCTTGACCAAAAAGCTCTGGAAAGAGTGAAAGGACTGTTCAGATTAAAATAATTAATAACTGAGCGAAACTGGATTGTCAAGTATTTAAGGGCATTGCAACTTGACCCGGTTCTGATTTAAAGCATCTTACATTTTTAAAATACCTCTTCCCAAGTTCGTTCCAGATATTGCTGTCCCATACGTATGCTCTAAAAATTATATAGGTAGTTTCGCCCGTGCAATCTACGTTCACATGCAGCGCGGCGCGCAAGATAAATTCCTCGATTTCGGGATGATTGGCTATTCCGACTACTAGGACTCGGCAGCATTTACCAGGTTTTCCACCTGGAATTACATTTATCTGGTCAGAATTATTGATGTACGTGCATAAATCTCTACGTAAGACTTCTGCGCCGTCTTTTGGCCGCTTCAGCCGCATTTCCAAATCTTCATCCTTTTCTTTAAAACAATTAAATATGCTTTCCACTGTGTCGTTTTCTCTGCTGATTCGGTTTAGTTCATTCGTATTTCTCATAAGTTGATAATAGTTATAACGCCCCCCGCACCTTTTTGTCCATAAAAATTTGACTGGCTTAAATTATTTGGTCGGACATTGGTTCCGGCCGCTCCATTTTAGTTACTGGTGATAATCAAATAAATACGTTCATACGGTGATTTACCTGGGAGAGGAAAACAAAGCTTTTTCTATTTATGCAAAAGAGGGTAAAAATTACCTATCTCAATCTCAGGACTATTGGCAAGACGAATAAGCTGTTTGGAATTGAAAATAGGGAGCGAAGCGCCACGCAAAAGATACACAGCCATGCCGGATTTTCCATCGGCGGTTAAAGTCCTGGATTAAAGGTTTTAAATTTGGCGGTTTCTATATCCATCATGGGGGGCTTCGTCGGATCTGTAGACGGGATTAGAGGGGCTGACAGAATCTCGATGTGCTTTTGTATGGCACTTTCGGAGGTACTGGGCCACAGTTGTTCCGAAAGTAAAAAGATGCCAAAGAAGCCGATAAACCCAAACCAATAGCTTATCAGATTAGTTTTACGCATTGTTATATTTCTAAATCGCCAAATAAAATATTCTAGTTTATGCCAAAGATAGAAATCGGTTTATAATCCGTTTGCGGCATATTCTTATGTACAGATACACTCAATACTCCGCTGAAACTAGAGCAGAAGCGATAAGATTAATAAACTCTGGTCTTTCGATAACTGAAGTCTCTTGTAAGTTGAGGAT
Organism: Nanobdellota archaeon; assembly: GCA_021818665.1. Classification (GTDB taxonomy): domain Archaea; phylum Nanobdellota; class Nanobdellia; order Parvarchaeales; family Parvarchaeaceae; genus Parvarchaeum. The sequence continues at coordinate 11,154 of JAKATQ010000028.1, forward strand.
AATAAGAACGACTTTGAACTCCTGGATACGGTCTTATAGAAACCCGAGACAATTACTTTGCCAGAAGTATCCTAAAGAAATCAAAGAAAAGGCTAGAGAACTGGTAAAATCGGGTATCCCGCGGCGTCGTGCTGCCGTTAAACTTAATGTCGGGAGATCCACTGTAAATAGCTGGACCAAAGATTTACCAAACAATCGTTATCCTGTCGCATTAAAGTACGGAGCTAGACGGCTAGTAAAGCGAGGACTTACTAGAAAGGAAGCTGCGACTTTGCTCCATCTCAATTATAGAACCATACGGTGGTGGACACAGGACTTGGGTTGCAGCTATTTTGGATATTCTTTTATCGGCAGAAGCACGCTTAGAATACTTTCTGAACTTTTCACAAGAGGTTACGTGTTCTGCGGGGATGAGAACGTTTCTTTGCAGATTTACAGGACGCTTAGGAAATATTTTAGGGTTAAACGGGTAAAGATAAGAGTTCCTTGGTACAAGGCTACGGTTCTTTACCTGAAAGGAAGGGAAAGCGAGGCGTTCACTGCTTATATTGAGAGGTTTAAGATAGATTATCTTAGTGCTAGAGCTCTAAATAAAACGAAGGAAAAATTTGCATTATAAATTTTGAAAGGTATTTATGGGCGATTTACATTTAATCTATATGACAGTCAGCGAATCGTTATATACCGCTTACTCTACTGCCGAGATACTTGGACACCCATTAAATAACATAGAAAGTAGATACGCACCTAAAAAATTGTATATTCGTGGAAAAATCAAAATTCCTTTGCCGGGGCCAAGAGTTGTGAACGTC
>JAKATQ010000029.1 GCA_021818665.1 Nanobdellota archaeon
TAGCTTCAAGAACGACTTCGATGCCATAGGCATGTCAATAGACTGGTCCAGAAATTTCATAACGACATCCCTCAATCCGCAGTACTCTAAATTCATAGACTGGCAATTCACGAAGCTTAGGAATATGGGTCTGGTGTCTGAAGGCACCCACCCCGTAGTCTGGTGCCCCAAGGAGAAGACCCCCTTGGGAGATCATGACCGTGCGGTCGGCGAAGGAGAGTATCCTGTAAGATTCACTTTAATAAAATTCAGGGCGAAGAATTACGTCTTCCCGGCCGCGACTCTTAGGCCGGAGACCATCTTCGGCGTCACGAACCTGTGGATAAACCCACTGGGCAAATACGCGGTATTCGATGTAGACGGAGAAAAGTGGATAGTGTCAAAAGACTGTGGTGAAAAGCTTAGAAACCAATTCAAGGACGCAAAGCACGTGAAAGACGTGGCGATAAAGGAGTTCGTAGACGAAGAAGCCGTGAATCCGCTTACGAAACACAAGGTACGGATATTAGACGCAGATTTCGTAGAGACGGGGGTCGGCACCGGCGTTGTCATGAGCGTGCCGATGCACGCACCTTTCGATTACGAAGCTCTGCGAAGGCTCAAGGAAGCCAAGCCCCAGCACTACGGTCACATAATCCCTAAAAAAGTTATAGACGTCCCGGGAGAAAACGACCTGGTAGAGAATGCGATAGCCAGATTCGGCCGCGGTCTTTATGACCTTAAGGAGGCGACAAAGTTAGTTTACAAAAAAGAGGGTGTTTCCGGAGTGATGAACGAGAACGCCGGCGGCCTTAAAGGCATGGCCGTGAAGGACGCCGTAGGTGCAGTGACGATGGAACTCGAAAGCGCAAAGGCCTGCGCCGAGTTGTACGACTTGAGCGGACAGGTCATTTGCCGTTGCGGCACTGCGGGTGTGGTGAAGGTACTCGAGAAACAGTGGTTCATAAGATATTCCGATGAAGAGTGGAAAACGCGGGCGAGAAAGTTGGTGGAGAGGCTAGTCCTTTATCCCGAAGACATAAGACTCCAACTTATAAACACCCTTGATTGGCTCGATGACAAAGCGGCGGCCAGGATGGGGGGCTTGGGGACTCCGCTACCGTGGGATCGCGATTGGGTCATAGAGCCTCTCAGCGACTCGACCATATACATGGCTTATTATACAATCGCCGACCTGATACTCGGCATAAAACCGGAAGCGCTTACGGAAGGCTTTTTCGACTACGTCTTCCTGGACTCTGCGAAAAAGCCAGAAAATGCGCCAGAAAACATCGATGAGTTCAAAAAAGCGTTCCGTTATTGGTATCCATTGGACATGCGCGTCAGCGCCAAAGAATTGCTGCAGAATCATTTTGTGTTCTTCATCATGAACCATTCCGCGATATTCAGAGAGGATAACTGGCCACGGGGAATCCAGATAAATGGGTGGCTGACCGTGGAGGGCGAAAAACTGTCAAAATCAAAGGGTGCTACGCTCACGATAAGGCAGGGCCTGTCGAAATACGGGGCAGACGAGCTAAGGATGATTGCCGCGGCGGGAAACGGAATGGACGACGTCGAGTGGGACCCGCACACCATAGAGGCGTTTGACCAGCGTATCTTGTTCGTTCTCGACGCTGCGCAGAAAGCCAAGGGCAAGGTATCCAAAAACAGGCTTATAGACGATTATGCGAAGTCGATGGCAACATCGATAATAAAAGAGACTACGGATGATATGTCGTCGTTCAAGTACGGAATGGCCATGACTCACTCATTTTTCGAGTTCTACAATCTAATAAAGTTCTACAAAGATTTTGGTGGATCGAACGCTTCGACAATGCGGTGGCTCTTATCCACTTTCTGCAAACTTAACCACCCTTTCTTTCCGCATGTGACCGAAGAGATAAATGCCGTGCTCGGTGGTGCTGACATACTAGAAGGTTCGGCGTGGCCGACCGTCGAAGGCGAGCAGGACTTTGTACTGGAAAATGAATTCGAGATGCTTGAAAACACGGAGGCGGACATACGAAATGTCATAAAGATAACTGGAAAGAAGCCGACATCTATAAAGATAGGAATCGCCGATGCGGGAAAGTTCGAAGTTTATAATAAGGTAGTTGATGCTGCTAAAACTACAAAGAACATCGCTGAGATAAGGAAGACCCTGCGCATGAACGACAAACTACTCGACAAACTACTCAGAGACCCGAGTAAGATACCGGAGCGAAAGCTCGATCACAAAGTAGAAGTGCTCGTACTATCAGAAGCTACCGGCTATCTCGGCAAGACATTCGATTGCAAGATAAGCGTGGAGAGCGACAAGAAAGAAGGAAAGGCAATGCCGGGCAGGCCGGCGATAGAGCTTATCTAAGGATGGAACGCCCATTCTATCTGCTTATGCTGGACGATATCGTATCGGATTTTAAGCCTGCAAAAAACGTACGGAGTGCAAGATGATAAAAGACGTTCTAAAGGGAAAGGTCCGAGACGGCGTTCTAGAGTCAATAAGCAACGGTTTTGACGTGATAGGCGACGCCGCCATAATAAAGTTGCCGACTGGGCTACGCCGCACCGAGGAGAAGCTGGTCGCAGACGCGGTGATGCATGAGAACCGGCACATCACCCGAGTTTTCAAAAAGACGGGTAAGACGGAGGGGCGGGAGAGGATACCGTCACTGGCGTGGGTCGCCGGCAAGAAAGACACATTGGTCAAGCACAAGGAAAATGGCTGCTCGTTCGCTGTCGACATAAAAGGGGTATTTTTTACGCCACGGCTGGGTTCAGAAAGAAAAAGAGTAGTGGCAATGGTAAAGCCTGGAGAAACTGTCCTGGACATGTTCTGCGGCGTTGGTCCTTACACTATACCCGTGGCAAAGAAGGCGCACGAAGTTTATGCGATAGATATAAACCCAAAAGCGATCGAATTGTTGAAAGAAAACCTTGTCAGGAACAAGATACGGAATGTAAAAACATTCAGGGGCGATTCTAAAAAGCTTGTACCGAAGCTGGAAGCGAAGTTCGACAGGATAATCATGAATTTCCCGTTGGCTGCGGAGAGTTTTCTTCCTTATGCATTGAAGGCTGCTGGGAAAAGAACGGCTGTGCACATGTATACGTTCCTTAACACCAAGGAAGGATACACCGCTGCGGTAAAGACCGAAGAAGTTAAAGTAAAGAAGCTCATATCAAAAAGCTTTGCACTGGAAAGCATAATTCCTATAAGGGCCGGCGAAGTGGCTCCTTTTCTCGTAAGGGAATGCTTTGACATATCAGTACGCTCAAAAAAACGGGGCACTTTGTAAAGTTCCTGGAATCCTGCTTTTGGATGCGGCCCTATACTTGACTGTAATAAAGCTCCCAATTCGGCGCGAAGCGGGTCACCTTCGTCCTTGTGCCACCGGATATCGAAGCTGTTCCATTGAAAAGAAGATCCTGGACGTATCTCATTAGCCCCCAGTTCTGTTTTTTTATCTTTCTTATCAGGATATCGGCCAACGACAACTTTTCGAAGAACTGGGACAATCTGCTACCGCGGTACGCCTGTGGTGCCTTATCAGCCAGCCATATCGCGAAATTTTTCGCATCGGTGTCTGATGCAAAATGGGTAGAAATGCCGCGCAGGTCGCCCGAAAATACGGCGTCTATGCGCTCGAACAGCCCATCATCACCGTTCCTGGGGGGCAGTTCTACGCCTGCAGACCCCGATATCGCTATTGTCGCCATATCGGTAAACGCGCTCTGTAGGTTGCCGCGCGAATTTTTCGCTATCCGTTCGACCGTGATATCGTTCAGCGCTAGGCCGTTTTGGCGTGCCAGTCTGATTACGTACGCCCTGACGGACGTCTCGTTAAGCCGGTAAAATTGTATTAGCTCGTAGCCGCTTACGTGACGCTTGTTCTTGGCCCTGAATATTTCCCCCGTCTCAGACTGGAATATGATTATCGCGTCTTCTACGCCAGACAGCTTGTCGAGTATGGACGGGTCTACAGACAATATCTTTTCTATGTCTTCCACGAAGACCACCTTCTTGCGGTCGTCGAAAAGCGACCTTGATTTGACTGAGTTGTACACCGTGTTGTATATGAGGTCTGATATGTCCGTGTCGTCTACGTTCTCCAGAAGATAAAGGTTTATCTTTTCGACTAAAAACCCTTTCTTGCCAGCGACGGCGTCTGCGAGAAAGCTCTTGCCGACGCCGGCAGGACCGTTGAAAATGAACCGTTTTCTGCCGGAATCGACGGCTGCGACGAATTTTTTTAGTATGCTGCCGGTGTAATTTTCAATGAAATTTTCTGGAATCTGCTTAAGATGCGATATCATCATCCCTTCAAAGCGGACAGGAACGCGAGAAACGCCTGGAACTGTATGAACGGCGTAGCCCCTTCGACTATTTTATAATCGATCTCTGCGAGTTTTTCTATCGCGTAGCCTCTCGCCTTGTCATCTAGCACGTCACGCTGGGCCGTAAGCACGTTGAATATCTGGCTTATCAACTCTTTCATGTTTACTCCACTTTCTATTAGCGAAGAGAACGTCTCTTTTGACTTTAGATAATTACCGCTTATCGCGGCCTTTAAGCCCTCGATTATCTTGCCGATATCTACCATGCCACTGTTCACATAAACGGTGTCTGCGGATATCTTCTTGGAGATGTTCGAAAGAGACTGCAAGAGGTTTACCAGCGCCCTAAGGTCGCCCCTGGAAACGTACTCTAGGGCTTCCTTGCCCTTCACATCTATCTCTAGCCCTTCCTTACCGGCTATCCTGTCGATGAAAGAAAGGACATCCTCTTTTGACAGCGGCTGGAACCTAAGTATCGCGCAGCGGGACTGCAGCGGTTCTATTATATTGCTCTGGTAATTGACGCTGAATACGAACCTGCAGGTCGCACTGTATTCCTCCATCATCCTTCTAAGCGCCTGCTGGGCCTCCTGGGTAAGCGAGTCGGCCTCGTCGAACATTATGATCTTGAACGGCGCGTCTATCGGTCTGGAGCGTGCGAATTCTTTCACTTTTCCCTGGATAACGCTAAGTTTCCTATCGTCTGAGGCATTGAGCTCCATAAAATTCTGCGTCCACGTGTTTCCGAATATCTCCTTGGCGAGCACCATGGCCGACGTTGTTTTCCCGACGCCCGGCGGTCCGGACAGGATCATGTGCTGTACGTCGCCCTGTTTTACCATCGCTCGGAGCTTTTCGATGCTGTCTCTTTGGCCTATTATATCATCAAATGATGCGGGCCTGTACTTTTCTATCCAGAGGGTCATATCAGGCATCTGGGGCGATTTTCTCGTTAGGGTACACCACTATCCCCTTCTCGGTTATATCTATGGGGCTATATTTCATGACGTGCTTCGTGCTGCGCATCTTCACTATACGCAGCGCCCTAGTGAACGTCCCCTGTTTTTCCAGCAGATAAAGCGCTATCACCCCATCGGTGGCGAACTCTTCGACACCGAAAGCAGAGAGCTTGTTTTCCCCGTAAGGTATTTCGCCGACGAATATCCCCACTGAGCCCCTGGCTTTGAGCATGGCCGCTACTTCTATCACTGCCTTCCTTATTGACATCACGTCCGCAAAGAACATCTGGAAGTAGGTTATCGAGTCTATTACGACGCGTTTCGCCTCCATCGCGTCTATCTCCGATGACAGAATCGCTTTGACGGAGTCATAATCGACCGTAGGTACTTCGACTATCTTCAGCATCTGCGTAGCTATTAGGTCTACGATGCCCTTGTCGAACACGGAAAACTGCTGTATTATGTCGTTCGCGCTCTCCTCCAGCGTAAAATATATCCCCTTCTGGCCGTGCCTTGCACCGTAGGCCAGGAACTGCATCGCCAGAGTCGTCTTTCCCGTGCCGGATGTCCCAGTAAGCAATGTTATGTCGCCTTCCGGTATCCCTCCCTTTAATGCTTCATCGAGTCCTTCGACGCCGAATTGCATCCGTTTTATCCCGCTGGTGTCCGGTTTATCGTCTTTCTCCAGCCGCACGGGGGCGGCTATCTTTTGACCAGCGTTTTTCTTTTCTACCATCAAGCCTCCAATACCATTGTGTTGCTGAATAATTTATACTTTATCTTTAAAAGCGACTGCTTCTCGAGAATCTTCGCCCATTCCTTTACGATGTTCTCTGTGACGTTTAGCTCTTTCGCCGCATCGGCGGTCGTTATCTGGTTCTTTGTAAGCACCAGCACCAGGAGGCGGGACGCGGGGTTCGACGGGTCTAGAAGCATGTAGCCTTTCCGTCCTTCCTCTGCCGGTTCCTGTTTTGGCTGTCTCTTTAAGTATTGGTCGCCTATCATTCTCAAGACTCCAGTATCATGTCACCAACGAGCTGGTATCTTATTTTCAGGAGGTTGTTTTGATTTAATATCTTCGCCCATGTTTCTATCAGGTCTTTATTTACGCCGAGTTCCTTTGCAGCTTCGGATATCGTCACGGATCGTTTGGTCTTCACAACACCCAATAATTTAGAAACCGGATTGTTTGAAAGCACTTGCGCGGCCTCGCTCTGCAGCCCCTGGACTTCTGGTTTCTCTGGTATTTTCACAAATTCCGCATTCTTAGGTGCAGACGGGGCTGTGGCGGTAGCCTCCACCGCGGTCAGCTTCTCTCTGACTCCTTCAGCAGGGTTCTTCCCCTCTACCACGGCGTACGGTTTCTGCGGCTCTTGCGATTGTGCGGCCTCGGTCTTTGCCGGCTGCATCGATTTCTTTTCCATTTCTGCCTGTTTTTGCTCCATGGCCGAAAGTCCCGGCGTCTCCTGCGGAGTCTTAATCTGCGATAATTGCTGGTTTTGCACGGGCTGCGGGTTAAAGTCTATCGTCTGGCCGTGCAGTCCAAATCCTAGTATGCTGCCGGCTTTTCCCATCGAAGCATTTATGCGTTCCAGATCGGTGTATATATTATAGGATGCCGTCATGACCTCTTTCGCCAATTCGGTTATATTCTCCACCATATCATTATTATCTGTAGCGAAGTTTAAATAGTGTAAGCGGATAATCTGTGAGCCTCTGCCAAGACCGCATTCACGCGTATTCTGTGCTATTGTAAGGTAGAGTATCTATCTTCTGCACGAGCTGTGACATATACGGTATAGAGCACGCGGGCGCCGTGCTGTTTATGACTATGCATATCTCTGCGGCTAGGACGTTCGCGGCCCCCAGAGCCGCTTCGCCGAAAGATTGTGCAACCGGGGCCTGCAGCGAGGCCAGTATCGCCTCCTGGCTTCCATACAAGCCGACATTGGAGAATATCGCGCCGGGGTTGACGTTTTCGCTCCCAATAACGAATTTGTTGGCTATATCTATGAATGGCACGCCGCCAAAAGTGAAATTGGCTATCCCGAAGCCGTTAGCGGCAGGTATGTCATTATGATAGCCGAAAGCCGAAGCATAGTGGAATCCATAGTTAGAATAATTTATCACGTTATTGTACAGTGATGAATAATCGTGCTCTAACGTGAGGATTCCCGGCGTGTTCAATACAACCGACCCAACGAGCTCTAACGGCTCAAAATTTATATAAGGAGACGTATACGCTGCTCCGGTAAAGAACTGGCTTGAGTTCACATTCGGGTTAGACGTCGTAGAATTCCACGGGGAAAACAAAGCGGAAGAGAAATTCCAAAGGAACGTAGATATGTTGCCGGCGTCCGTCGCGGAGCGGCCATAGTAGAGTCTTGAAAAGTTTCCGAACATGGATAATGCGATTGCTAACACGTATCGCTCGACGGCAGAGTATGGGGAACCTTGGGCGCTTATGAAAAGCACAGTAGGTTTGCTGCTGGTATTGTCGATCCTTGGCACGGGAAATGATGGGTTTATCCTCATCGGTATTATAGCATAGTCATTATTAGCGGTACCGTAGGTCATGACGAACGCGCCAGGGAACGACTGGGGACCGATAGACGTGTTGTATATGCCCGGTTTTTGGTAGACTATTTTGCCACTTAGCTCTTCCTGGCCTATAGACGCTTGTTGGGGACCGAGGTTCTCGATGCCGCTGATGAAACTTGCATTGAGCGGCTCACCTATCGGACCCAAAAACCATCCTCGGTATGCTGTCGATGGCGTTTGGTACGATGACGCCGGTGCGTGGAAAAGGAAATAAACGCCCGTGATCGCTGCAGCGACTATTATCGCGATTATAAGCATAGCCAGTCTCTGTGTAGGCGAGGGCAGAAACGCGCGCTTCTTCCCGTGCTTGAGCGACTCCAGTTCTGCCGCCGCGTCTGCCGCCTGTCTCCTGAGACGCTCTATCTCCATGCGACCTTCTGCTTCGAGCTTCGACTCCTCTCCTTCGAGCTTTTCTATTTTCTCTAGTTCATGCGCGGCTAAGCTCGGTTTTTCTTTCTCTAAACGCTCCAGTTTTTTATCGGTCTCCTGTAGCTTTTTGTCTGTTTCCTGCAGCTTCTCTAGTATCTTGTCTATCTTCTGCTCTAAGTCCATCTCATAATGATTATAATCAGTTATTTATATGTTTTCTGTGGATTTTCAGAACAAACGAATGCAGTGCATTCGCTCTAGAAGAATATCCCACGCCTTTTAGTCATGCCAAAAAACAAGGCTATGGCGCCCGCGATTATCATCCCTATATAGACATAGGAAAGAAGACCGAATGAAGGGCTGCTGCTCGTCGGTTTATACGCATTGTTCACCTCGTTCTCGAGGCTCTTGACATAGCTAAGGCTGCAGACCGGTGCGGCATTTTTTATCACGTTGCATATCTCCGCTATCAGCACGTTTGCTGAAGCGAGCGCGGTTTCACCAAAAGAGTCGGTTGTGGGGTTTTTTATCGAGTTTAGAAGCGCTAGATGGGAGGGCTGCGTGCTGTCCGAGTAGCCGCTGCTAAAAAGTATTGGGTAGAGAGTGGCTCCAGAAAATACGTATTGGTTGTTTATATCAAGGAACGGGACGCCGCCTATACCAAAGTTCTTTATACCAAAACCCGCAGACGCCGGCGTAAGCACCGAATCGCGTATGAAAGGTGGTAATCCACTGGAGTTTATAAAAAATGAGCCGCCCACTTCATCGAAAGGCTCGAAATTTATGTACGGAGACGAATAGTAGGCTCCCTCAAAGAACGGAGTAGGATTTGAATCCCCATATGGTGCGTTGTTTATGAGTGGCTCATTGGTAACGAACTGATTAAAAAGCGGCGCCGAGAAATTATACATAAACGTGGAGATGTTGCCATCATTCGTAGCCGATCGGTCATAGAACAGTTTGCTGAAATTGCCAAACTGGCTAAGCGCTATGGTAAACGCCCACCTCTCCTGTGCACAATAAGGACAACCCTGGGCCCCTATATAAACGAAGGTCGGTTTTCCATTTTGTTCCAGCGACGGCGCGCCAGCGCTAGAAGGCACAGGTATGGGTATTAGACTGTAGTCTTGATCGGGCAGGACTACCACGCAAAACCCTGGATTTGAGCCGGACGCCGGTATGCACTGCAGGTTCCCGGCCACCTGCTCGGCGCCTATAGCTGCGAGCTGAGCTGAAAGATTAGAAAGTCCTGTCAAAAACGTCTGATTGAGTTGCTGGCCTATCGGTCCGTTAAAGAACTGCGCTGAAGTGGATGTAGTGTTTGAAGAAGCGAACGAAACGGTGCCGGAAGCTCCGAACGACGACGAAAGGCTCGAAAGGAGGAGAAGTATCGCTCCGGCCGCTATAAGCGCTATCCCGATTATCTTTAACATCTGCGATTTTTTAGCCGACGAGGCCGTTTCCTTTGTGATAGGGACATCTACTCTTTTGGTTATATTCGTCGCCGCCTCGTCGAGTCTCTCCTGTAGTTTTTCTACTTCGGCTATTCCGGCCGATTCTAGTTTAGTTTCCTTCTTTTCGAGCGAATCCAGCCGTTTCTCGGTGTCACCAAGTTTCTCTATTATCTTGTCTATCTTCTGCTCTAAGTCCATTTTATAGAGATAACAGCCGGACGTTTATATACTTTAAGTGTCCTGACCGACAAACCGCAGGACGGAAAGAAAATAAATAATGTGGTGTTGCATAGCCCGTCTTTTGTCGCGCTTCGGCGCCTGTGTTTATCTATAAATAAAACTATTTCTACTCGTAGGGCCTGACAAATCTATGAAGACGCACGCCGCACTTATCGATAAACTTGATCGACGGTACGCCATCAGGAAGATATTAAAAAGCATTAAAAGGCATAAAAACGTCGTTGCTGTCATAATTTTCGGTTCTCAAGCAAAAGGAACGGCTACATTAATGAGCGACCTGGACATCTGTGTAATCCTGGACGGCAATAAAACGAACAAGGCCGGCATTTCTGCCGTCGGCGGCGACCGGATTGATATTTCGTTTTTTGACGAATTGCCCATATACATAAGATATCGGGTATTCAAGGAAGGCATACCGTTATACATAAAAGACGAGGCGAAGTTTTCTGGTATCCTAGCCGACACTTTAAGTGAGTTTATGGATTTTAGGGGTGTTTTGGACGAGTATTTCAGGATAGCGTACGGTTGGAAATATGAAATTTGACAAACCTAAGTTGGGGAAAGCGATAGCCGATGTTGAAAAATATTACAGAGACTTGATTGAGATATCCATAACAAAAGAAGAGGACCTGGAGGACAAAACAAAATTTTATGCGGTGTCTATGTTGATATTTTCTCTGGGAAACGATGCGATCGAGATCGGGAATCAAATAGTGGCTGCTAAAAACATAGGCGTGCCGGGAACGTATGAAGACATTTTTAAGTGCTAAAAGAAAGGAAAATAATCGACGATGCCTTGTTTAAAAAACTAATCGAGTTAACGAGGTTAAGGAATACGTTAGCGCATAGATATTTTAACATCGGAAAAATAAACCTTATAGGTGGGATACGGATAGCCGGCTCGGTCATGGCTCTTGCAAAGATCGCAAAGACACTTGCGGATAAAGAAAAAAAATAAATAGCGTGGTGTTGCATAGCCCGTCTTTTGTCGCGCTTCGGCCGCGTTCGCGGCGTCTTCATAGCGCCTTACGACATTCGACTAAGCACCGGGACACCGGTTTGCACGACGCAGGTTTGCCGTTTC
>JAKATQ010000030.1 GCA_021818665.1 Nanobdellota archaeon
TGATTTACAGAATGATGCGTCGGCCGGATTCTTTGCACCGCATTTATAACAATAGATCTCATCCGCCATTATAGATAAAAACCGATATGGTTAATAAAAGTATCTTTAGACTACGTTCTAGCGGCGCTTACTCGGCCTTGTCGCAGACAAAATCACGGTCTTTGGGCCCGCTGGTATAGCCGAGATCTTTTGTAGTGGCTATCGATCCCATCTAAATATACAGTGCGTCTTGCATGCACAAAATCGCCTTATTAGACAAATACAACGTCAAGCTAAGCTTATCCAATAATTATCCCACTGGGGTCTGTTCCAATGCTAATCTCTGCAACAAGAGAATCGTCTGAAGTATCGACTAATTCGACTACATTACTATAACTAGCTGGAATATAAAGGTATCTCCCATTTTGTGTTTGTGCAATCGCACTGCCAGGTAATATCGTATACCATCGTGTAACTGCACCAGAATCCAAATTAACCACCAACGGTGAAGTAGTATATAGATTTTTACCGTTGGGACTAACGACAAGTCCGTAATATTGTTGATAACCAAGATTTATTGTCTTTATAACAGCACCATTTGAAGTGTTTATGACTAAAATTGAGCTATTGCTATTCGAGATTGCATTCTCTCCGACGTATAGGTACTTTCCGTCTGGCGCTATCGCTAATAACGTTGCATCTGTAATATTATTGCTCCCTCCGAATTTGATTGTATCCACCACAGTGTTTGTGGAAGGGTCTATCGCATAAATCGTCCTATTATACTCGTTTAAAACGTAAATTCTTGCGCCATTTGGTGACATTACTATGCTAGTCGCATAGCCGCCTTCAGGGCTATAATAATAATATGTGGCGTTATAAGCGGAGAGATTCTGTATTATATTTTTCCCGAAACCTATTTTAGCCGCGATTGTATCTGTAGCAGTGTTTATTACATATACACTATTGTCGACTCCGGTAGTAATGTAAGCATAATTGCCGTTTGGAGTTATCGCTATCGAGGTAGGGTTGCCCGCCCCAAGAGTAGTCGTAAAATTGGTCCCCTCATAGGAGTCTATAATACTTTTAGTTAAATTTATCGTTGATAATTCGGCACCTGTTGCCGGATTTAGAACATAAACTGAACTACCTGGACCGGCGACGTACAATTTTTCACCGTTAGGAGTAATCGCCAAGCTACCGCTTGGTGATTGCACGTTAAACGTTCCTATGAGTGCGGAGCCGATCGATGCATTTATTACAAATACCGAGCTTGGACTACCATCTGCAACGTAGACCAGCTTACTGTCAGGAGACACTATAATACCCTCCAGACTCCCCGCGGAGCCGTTTGTTAGAATATAAAAAGACACGGTATTGGTAACGGTGTTTATGCCCGTAACGACTCCGTCTTGAGAATTTGATACAAAGACTTCTTTCCCGTCCGGCGCAACCGCGATGTTCGTGGAAACGCTGTTTAGAGAGCTTAAACCAGAACCTTCTGTAGCGCTGATGTTCATGACGACCGTATTTGTTGCAGTGTTTATAACCGATACATTTTCAGAATAACCCTCTACATAAGAAACGTATACATATTCGCCATTGGGCGTGATTGCAACGCTCCAGGGTTTGCCATATAACCGGATATTCTCTACCAAAGTATTGCTAGATGTATTTATAACAGATACGAAATCGCTCGCCGAGTCCGCTACATAGACGTATTTTCCGTTGGGAGTTATAGTTATCCCTTGCGGTGCCTTTGGTCCGCCCAAACCGATAGTTTGTACGAAGCCGTTAGACAGATTTAAAGCAGAAACTACATTGCCAACGGTGTCAGTTATATAAGCTTCTTGTCCGTTGGGCGTTATCACTATCTCGCTAGGGAGATAAAGATCGCTACCGAGACTTACTCTGTTTATGACGTAACTATTGCTGATGTTTATGATATCTACTGTCCCGGAATTTTCGTCCAGAGCGTAAAGGAGTTTCCCATTTGAGCTTACGGCAAGACCAGAAATCAAGCTAGAACCGAACATGCCCCCTGTTCCTCCGACGACTATTGTCTTTACTAGGCTGTCTGTTTGAGTGTTATAAACAGATACGTTATCTCCGTTTGCAACGTATAATTCATTTCCCCCGGGAGAAAGTGCAATCCCGTTAGGCGAGGAATTTATATTTATATCGGCTATTATCCCTTGTGTAACACTAGTGTTTATAACCGATATGCTGTTGCTACCAGAATTTGCAACATATGCGTATGAAGAAACGGCAGCCGGTGAAATGTGATTTGACGCGTTAAGCTGTTGGCTTTGCGGATTTGTATTTGTTGTGAAAATCGAGAAGTGTAGTAAATAAAGACCGCCTACGACACCGATAATGATTACCACCGCAATCGCAATTATCACGGGCGCTTCCATTTATGATAATGTAATTATTTGTATTAATAGTATTTAAAGTACTGTGCGTAAATTGTAGATTTCCATCTGGGCTTCTTGGTAAAAAAAGCCCCATAGCTGCGCGCTAATCATGCAGGGTAAGGGCGATAGGCAAGAGCAGCAAGAACGAGGCCCCGGTCGCGATGAACGCGGGCCCTATGCTTATCACGCCTATCAGCCAGCCACCGGCCAGCGGACCTATGGTGTATCCGAGATCTTTTATAGTCGCTATCGGCCCCATCAGCGTTATGCCCTCGCTTTTTATGAGATCCGACATCCGCGAGTAGAGGGCGATGAATATCACGGTGTAGCTCACGGTGAACGCGAGCACGAAGCCTGCTACGTAAATGAGGTTGCTTGACAGCGTAAAAAGCACCCCCGTTGCCGCAGTAAGCACGGCGGCGACCGAAAGCACCTTTCTCACGCCGTATTTGTCAATCACGTTCCCTATCGGCACCTCCATTACTACCGCTGGTAGGAGCGCTACGGTCAGTATCAACCCTATGTAAAAGACCGAGATGCCCTCGGAATTCAGGAAGATGGCTATGAACGAGTAAAAGACGTTTATGAGGGCGTAAAATGCGACGACGAGTAACATAGTCTTTAGGAAATTCCGTTTTTTCATGTTTCTAAGTAGTGCCGCGAACTGGCTGCGCGCCGGCGTCCTCTTTATTTTGGGAGATTTGTGGAGTGTTAGAGACACCACGATAAACGCTACAAGACTTGTGGCCGCCAGAATGTAAAACGGAAAAAGAAAGGCTACGAGAGTCGCTAGGCCACCTATCAGTGGTGCGATGCCAGATGCGAGGTCGTTCATGCTGGAGAAAAAACCGCTCTCCTTGCCTCGCACGCGTTTGTTCGCGAAGTCGAACACGTAAGACCAGGAGGTAAGCCATAGAAACGAAGACGCTACGCCTCTTGCGATGCTTATACCAACCAACGATGCCGTACTATTGGCGAAGGGATACAGAAGGGCGAAGCCTGCGTAAGCAAGGAGCACTATCTGGAGCACTCTCTTCATGTTCAGCCTGTCTTCGATGACCATGAAAGGGATGTTCAGAAAAACACCGAAAAGCGTAGTTATGGACAGTATGACGCCGGTCAGAAAAGCGCTTTGGGTGATGTTGTTCACGAATATGGAGAACATCGGTGATACGACTCCCCATCCGAACGTGTAGATGAAGAATGCCGCGGATATGGGCAGTATGATCTTCGAAAAATTCTTGAAATGCCGCAGGTCCCCTATCTCTTTGAACATACTAGATTAGTATCGAACACTTCTATAATAACGTTATTATAAGATTATATCGCAGGCAAAAAGTCCGGCTCAAATTAATTTATTTAGCCAACGGAGGTGGCGCTGGTAGCCGTTATAGACGCGTCCTTCAACACGAGACCGTATGTCCAAAGACTGCCGATCGCGGACGCACTGGAAACACCGGTAGAGTTCGCATTGAAGCCGACGGAATAATGTATCTTTATGGCGCCCTCGACAACGGCAGAAGCTGCGCAGTTGAAACTAAACTTTATCGTTACCGGTGCGGAGCCCATGGCGTATGGAAATACTGGAGACATCGCGCTTAGTGTGGTGGTATATTCGTTTGCGATATGATAACTTAGACATTTATAAAGTATTCGGTGACTACTAAAGTTTCTGGTCTTAAACAGCAAAGTTATCTAGTAAATCCAAGGGAATAATCTGTATGTGCTCTTTGAATATCTGTCATAAGCTCCGCCGAAATGCGAGCGTAACGCCGTTTCTTCCATTCTTATGCGATAAACATATACTGTAAAGCCAGCCGCTATGGTGACCAAAACACCAACTAAAGAGCCTATGGAGAGGGCCATCCCTATGATTATCAGGAAACCGCCGGTATAAGAGGGATGACGCAGCCACCGATAAGGCCCGTTTTGAATTATCTGATGGTCTTTGGCTATGGTGATGGGCATCGTGAAAAACTTCCCCAGTGTCCGAAGCGCCCAGCCCCTGACTACGACTCCGGTTATTAAAACTGCTGCGCCCGCTATGGTCGCGTATACGGGTAGATATCCACCAACTCCGCTCATGAAGCCCAGGATGTCCCCGAGCAGGCTTATGATTATCCCGATGGCGATGAACGGATACGTGCCATGGTCAATCCTGGAAGAAGGATGCTTTGGAGCGCCCTGTTTCCAGGTAGACTGCCGGCCGAAATATTCAGATACGCCCCAGACGAGGGCGAGGGCTAGCGTAACTAGGACTGCGATGGAATGCGATGTGAACAAGTCGCTGAAATATACCGATAGCTGCATCAGCAGTTATCTTATTATTCAATTAAATATGTTACTATCACGGCGAGCCGATAGGGGACCCGCTTAAACTAAGAAAAAGGCTAGCCCGATCAAAAGTGTTACGAACAGAAAGAGCCCGGAGATCTTCATGAAATTCCAGATTCTGCCCGCCGCAGATCTCCTTAGTGCGATAAGGTTGGCCAGCGAAGACACCATAGTACCATTACCTCCTATATTAACTCCCCACAGCAGCGGAGTAAAGGCGCTTTTTCCGGTCAGAAGCACAGTCGCCGGCACGTTGCTGATGAACTGCGACAGCAGTGCAGAGAATAGAAAGACGGACAACGCCCCGCTTATCTCGATACTTATCATAGATCTTACCGAGTTTATGACTAGGAATATGAGGACGAAGGTGAATATCAAGAAAAAATCTATTCTTAGCAGGACGTTACGGACCGTGTAGTCTCTAGGCTTAAGCGCCAGAATGGTGAGGATCGACACTGCCGACAGCCCAAGAAAGAAATATGCGCCGAAGTTCGACAGAAACCCGCCTATGCCGAGGCCGAACAGCAGTAGAGATGCGTAGAACAAAGGCGGCCTGTAAGCCACTCTAGTCCTTGGCTTCTCTATTCTGGAACTTTTCGTCAGGAAGAACGCAAAGACCAATAGAACGGCGAGCAATATTAAGAACAGAGGCACACTACTCGCCAAGAACGACTGGAGAGTAAGACCGTAGCTTCTGAACATTATGATGTTCTGGGGATTCCCGAACGGGGTGAGCGACGACCCGACGTTGGCCCCTATCGCCTCCAGCACGACAGTGCTATACAGGGATTTACCGGCCATCCTGCCTATACTAACGGTGAGGGGCACAAGCACGATTAGCGACGCGTCGTTGGTTATGAACATCGAGATGAGGACGGTCAGCATGACTGCCGCTATTGACACGCCGCGAATGTCTCTAAACCTGCTGAGTATCTTGGCGGCGATCATATCAGTCCCGCCAGATACAAATATGCCAGTATTAGAGATTATGAGCGCCGCGAGTATGAGGACGGTATCTGTGTCTATGTAGCCGAGGTTCAGGAAAGACGGGTTGTAGATTAGAAGCACGGCGTACGCCGCGAGAAGACACAGAAAAAACCATTCATTTAACAGGAGCCTCTTGACGTCCATAATAATCTACCGGTATTGCAGTATAAATATTCCGAAAGAGCCGCCTATGTTTCTGTCGGATGCGCTCTTGGACTATTTTTCCCCGAGTTTTTCCACAAGTCCGTTCAAGAATGGCGTGTAGTCCAGAATTTCCGCTTCTACGCCGGCAGGATCTAGACATTTTCCGTGGAACCAGAGTATCTCCGGTAGACTGTATCCGAGCATCAAGTCAGATCTGACCTCCTTTCCTTCGGCTTCGTTCCAGTGTAGTCCCCTCTCGAGCCAATAATCTAAGGCATATTTGTGGATGCTAGACGTCACTTCATAGTACCAAATGGATATTTAAGCGTTCGGACGATTAGACTTCATTCAACTAGTCGATTATGCGGCGTTCACACTTTCCGTTGAAGAAAATAATCGGTTACGGCTACGGATCCAAAAACCGCCGCGTAAGCCAATACGAAACTCACCAGAATGTCCAGCGGCAGGAAAAGCTTAGTGCCCAGATAGACGAGCAGGACACCAGTGCTGGAAGACAGAGCAGAGAACACGTACGCAGCTATGCTTATCAGCGATACCGCGAAGAAAAGCGAGAACTGGGGCCAGAACATTCCCCTAGACGCCCTCCACGACGATTTTATGGCGTTGATTGCGCCCTTATCGTGGACCATCACCTCCTGCTGGGCGAACATGAATTTCACCCCTAAGAATGCTCCAGGTATGACGAATAGGGCAAAGCCCGCCAAGGTTGCCAAACCAGTGGACAGCACGACCAAAAACAAGGACTGGAATCGTTCTGTTGTGTGCGACACGCCGCTCCACAGGCTATCATGCTTCCTCGCATAGAAGTCGATTATGAGGCCGCCGAAGAAAGTGCTTATGAGCGTTATCAGGAGGAAACCGGCTATCGCCAACAGGGCGTCTAAGACAAAGCTAGTTATGGGCAAGGACACCAGGCCTGTTATCGGGGGGATTATAGTGCCTGCAAGGAAAAGGCCGTACGATAGGTACATCGCAAAAAACCCTATGAACGGGACAAATATATGTTTCTTGCCTAGTGCTGCAAATCCGCGCACTATCGAGGTCGGAACACTCGCCCGTCTTTTAGCCGATTTCATATTGTCTTAGGCATATCGGCGTAGAAGGTCCAGGACGTCAGGACAGGAGCACGCCGCCGTCGACGACTATCTGAGAGCCCGTCATGTAAGATGACATATCCGAAGCTAGGAAAAGAGCGACCTTGCCTATATCATCTGGGTCACCCATGCGTCGCATAGGTATCTTGCCGAGGAACTGCTCGAGCATCTTGCCCACGTCGACGTTCTCAGGCATTGGCATGCTCTGCTGCAGTTTTTGCGTGCCGGGAGTCGATATCCCGCCGGGAGCTATCGCATTCACCCATATCCGATGCGGGGCGAGTTCGAGCGCAACGTTCTTAGTGAATCCCCATAAACCATGCTTTGACGCGTCGTAGTGTGCTAAGCCAACGGACGAAGGATGTAGTGCGTCGATCGATGTTATGTTTATTATCTTGCCGCCCTGTTTTCTTGCCATCATCTTCTCGCTCACGTATTTGGTGCACAGGAAAGCCCCCTTCAGGTTCACGTTAAGTACCTCATCAAAGTCCGCCAGAGACATGCTCATGACCGGGATAGTGGGGTACAAACCCGCATTGTTCACCAGGATGTCCACAGCGCCATACAGTTTGACCGTTTGATCGACCATATTTTTTACTTCGGCCTCCTTCGAGACGTCTGTCTTTATGTATACGACCTTTAAGCCGCGGGACGCCAGTTCCTTTGCTGCTGACGCCCCAGCATCGCTTCTCTCAGCGATAACGACGTTGGCTCCGGCCTGTGCAAGACGTATTGCGATGCCGTAGCCTATTCCTACTCCCCCACCAGTTACTATGGCAGTCTTGCCGGAGAGGTTAAGAAGATCTTTGGTTTCGATTCGTGCCATATCTACTCTAGGTTCATTTTGGTTATATACTTTTCGAGTATTTTGCACAAACAACGACGATTATCGCTAATTTATGGGCGCGCCCCGGCTATCCGGCATCGTGGCATACGCTACTTTTTGTTTTATGTTCAGCATTCTCGGCGTTGGCGCACTCTTCATCGCGATCAGGTGCTTTCTTCTGATAGTCTTTTGTGTCCTAATGACATACATAATCACCAACGCCTATAGGCTCATACTCTACGAGTACATGAATGAAAAGAAGCTTCCAAATGGCATAGACGAGAACCTTGTGAAGGCGTCGCTCAGAACAGATCATTGAATGCTATAAGGGGCATCTAAATACGATTAGTACGGTACAAATGTAACATGGACGTTCCTGAGTCTCTTGAAGAAGGCCTCATCGGCTGCACGGTCTTCAGGATTTGAAAAGAGATGATCAAAACCCGTCCAGATAGTATACCAGCTTGCAGGGGTCATCAGCAGCCCTATCGTATCGGAAGGTATGGCGCCTAGGTTCAATGCCGTCAAGATGAAAGCGTCTATAAGCCCTATAATGAATCCTACTACTATCATGATGATTGCTTGATTTCTACGTTTTATCCGTTCTCTTAAAAGTATCCTGTAACGTCGCCTGAAATATTCCTTGAGTCGCTGCTTTATAAGTTCTTCGTGGCTGCCATTTCTCGAATCATTCGGTATTAGGAGTTGGAGTTCTAAATCCTCACCTTTGTCACGCGTCGCACTTTTCGCTGCGGTGAGGAAATCCTCAGATAGCGCGCGTTCGCTGAACGGCCGCGGGTCAAAGTCCGAGAATATGTCGTCATAGCTATCAAGTATCAGGCTCACTTCGGTCTTGTTTATGATGTTTTTTATTGCGCTTTCATTTTCCACTGCCATAGAGATATATAATATATATAACGCGCTAGTTTTAAAATCTTCTGACCATAGATGAAGGATATCGTCTGAAATGTCGGGCGAGATAAAATCGGACGCTCTTTCTACGTATAATTAACTCTCGTACGCCTTGTATAGAGACGGGCGTATTGGCACATGCTCGTAAAGATCATCGCGGCACAAAGTTTATAAAGCGCAATAATGTTGATATAAAAGTATGGTAATGGATATCGCAGCGGCGTTTTCTAAGTGCGGATCCTCTAAGACCCATCATAAGCTCTTATAGAGCTTGCCCCTAAATTTGTTCATATTTTAGTTTAAGTCTTATTCACGTTTATTCTCGGATTTTTGTTGGGCTTTCCGGAAAAATAAAGGAGGTAAAAAGAAAATGGAAGAGAACAGCAGAGAAGAAGAAAATATCGAAAGACCGTTGTATACGCGGCCGGGAAGTGCGAGCAGGTATTTCCACACGGCCCCTGAGAGATTGTGGTCGGCTGGTAAGATCGCTGTCTCTCCCAAGCGTGCTTTCCAGAGTACGTGAAAGTCCGTTTTTCAGTGCGTTGATGCGGATTTTCGAGGCGGTGACCGTACCGTTTCTTCTGACCATACTTGCGCTGGCGGCGAGCATACCGTTATCGGCCGCATTGGGAAGGATGGACGAAATGGAATCCGACTCCTTAGGTCTAGTAGCCCTTGCCACTGCATTTGTGGTGGCGACGCTAGGCTGAGCGGCTCGGCCCGATGAACCGTTTGGCGAGGGCCTTACACTGAGGGCGGCCCACGATTATAAGAATAAGTTTCGACACCTTATATTAATGGAATCGGTAAATCTTCCATTCTCCTTAAAACGCCTCCAAGGCATTATAAAGACTTATCCATTGCCGTCCTTCGCGTTTATAGGCTTGATGTTGGGGATAGCGGTGTTCTTTCTGGTTAGCGGTTCCTCCGCTAACATAGTGTGGTATGTAACACTGGTAATAGGCGGCGCTCCCCTTGTCTATCAGACTATAAGAAAAATGCTTTCTGGAAGGTTCGCGGCGGATGTAGTAGCGATGCTCGCGATACTAGTGTCCATAATACTACAGCAATCTTTCGCCGGCGCAATAATAGTCCTGATGCAGTCCAGCGGAGAAGGCATAGAGCAGTACGGGTTCAGGCAGGCCTCTTCATCCCTTACCGCACTTCTTGCTAGAGCCCCTAAGATAGCGAGAAAACGGGTGGGGGCTCACATAGAAGAGGTGGATGCTACCAAAGTAAATGTAGGGGACGCCGTTGTCATAAGACGGGGCGATTTGATCCCGGTCGATGGGACCGTCGTTGCGGGAGACGGGTTTGTAGACGAGTCCGCGCTTACGGGCGAGCCTATACCGGTAAGGAAAAAGCTGGGAGACAAGGTCCTTAGCGGTAGTGTAAGCACATCCGGTACGTTCGAAATAAGGGCTGACAAAGTCAGCCGAGAAAGCCAGTACGCCAAAATAGTCGAACTCGTAAAGAACGCGCAGGCGCATAAACCGCCGATACAGAGACTCGCTGACAAATATGCGATATGGTTCACACCGTTGACGCTCTTCATCAGCGGAATCGGTTTTCTCATAACGTTCAAAGTGACTACGGTACTTGCAGTGCTTGTAGTGGCCACGCCCTGTCCCCTGATAATAGCGGTCCCGATAGCGGTGCTTGCGGCAATGAACCGCGCCTCCGGAGAAGGTATCGTGGTAAAGAGCGGTGCCGCGATAGAGCAGATAGGGGACGCAAAAACGGTGTTTTTCGATAAGACCGGTACGATAACCTTTGGGACCCCTCTTGTAGAAGATATAATCTCCTTGGGTTATTACAGCAAGAGGGATCTCCTGTATAAATGTGCCTGTCTGGAACAACTATCCTCTCACCCGCTGGCTACCGCTATAGTCGATAGGGCGAAAAAGGAATTCAAAAGACTGGAAGTACCTAAAAAATTCAGGGAGACCTTATCTGTCGGAGTAGAAGGATGTCTATCCGGTAAAAGAATAACCATCGGATCTAAGAAGCTCTTCGAACGAGAGACTGGTGCAAAGTTACCGGATAAGTACGCTTTGATCGTGGAAAAGGCAGGTACGGAGGGCAAATTGAGCTTGTTTATAAATGTTGACGGCAGACCGGCTGGGATAATAATACTTACGGACCAGATAAGACCCGGTGTCGAAGCTACCATGCAAAAATTCAAAGACATAGATCGGAA
>JAKATQ010000031.1 GCA_021818665.1 Nanobdellota archaeon
ATGCCTTGCAATTTATTTTTCTGTGCTATTTATACTCTATTATGTTATACCTCCTACTAGCACTGCGTGTCTATCTTGCGACGTGGGGGATTTTGCCCCATTTTTAGGCACAAGCGCCGTATGCAACTCCACTGGAGTGTATTTTTTGCTATACAACGGTGCGGGTCGCTCCGCAACATTCTTTAATGCCACGGTTTCGACCTCCAACGGCATCACGACCTCTGCGCCGCAATGGCCGATTTCGTACGATATGAATAATACTATTATCAGCTCTACAAGACCAGTTTTTTGTGGTTATAACTTAAGTGGTGGAAACTGTAGTAAAACTGTATTAAATGGCGAAGGAGCCCATATAAAACTAAGCGGAATCTGCGAATTCGGTTCTAGATACAGTGCATCAATAGCAATTTGGTATAGCTCAAATTTTAGCGGGGGGGTCGTATATGGCGTGGCCACAGGCACTATATCCGGCACAGCGACATAAAGTTTATTATTTTCATCTTTGACGTAGATTTTGGTGTCCGCGCCGTCGTCGTATTCGGCGTAGACTCCCGAGAGCTGCGGGGCTTCGCCGGTCATCTGCTGGTTGAGGAGATTGGTGTCGTTTGACGTAAAGCCCATGTAGATTGTCACGTTGGAGTCCGCGGGTATGCCACCGGCTAGCTTGAGCCACCACAGGGCGTATTTGGGATACGTATAATTTTCAAGCCAGCTGTGGATTATCGTGTCGTTTTGGTAGAAGAACTCCACGTTGCTGAAGTTACTGTCGGCTAAGCCGCCGTAATACTTGTTGGATACATTGAGCACCTGCGGGAAGGTGATAGGACTGCGAGAGTTGTATACCTAGTTTCGCTTAACGAGATGTCGCACAAAATTTGACAATTTTATAGCCGTGCATTGTCACGAAGAAGATATCCCTACATAATCCATTTACAGTTGTTTGATATTTAAGTGACATTCCGTATGGAGTGCTGTTTATGTCGGGTCCGTTGGAGACTGTATGGAACGGATTGCCGAAAGCGACTAAGGGCATCAGTAACTTGGGCGCCTGCGCCGGCTGTCCTATAAGTGTAGAGCATGGAGTCTGAGCCATTCTAACATTTAGTGGTGCGAAGCCGCTTAAGAACATCGCTGGTGCAATTTGCAGTTAGGAAAATGCGCTTGCTCCGACTGACGAGCTTGTGGTTCCAGTAACTGTAGAATACTTCGTGTTCCCACCAAGAGAGTAGTTTATTTGGAAGGTTACGCTGTACGGGCTGCCAAGTGTTCCGTTACATACATCATTTTTAAATATCAGTGTTCGTGACGAGGAGTCATTTACAATCAGCACGTCCCTTCCAGAAAACGCTGGGGTGTAATTACCTGTTTGATTTAACCCAGTCGCGGACAATATCCCAGTCCCGAATTTTTCTACGTTAACTTGGTTGCTCGCAAATGATGCCCCAATCAGAAGATAGAAACCGGTACTGTTACACTTCGAAGACGAATAGCTAAATGGATATAGCGCTGCCGGGTTATGTGATGGCGGCGACCAGTAAAAGTTGTTTAAATTTATGTAGTGTATAACAAAGTATATTGACAGAACGACAAAAAACAGCACTGTAAATACGAACCATATTTTTAATCTTCGATTTTTTCGAAGCGACTCCTTAAGATTCATATATTGATAATAAGAGACTCTAATAACTTATTATTGTATAGCGCAAATTTAAATATGCATAGCGATTTGGCGGGAGTGCACCATCTTACTTTCTGTGTACTCATGTTATATGGATCGCGCCTAAGACCAGCCCCCCTACGGAGCCGAGCACAAGGGTGACTATCGACGCTATAAGTATGTAAAGAACGACGGAGATGAGGACCATATTCGCTATATTATCGCGCAGTACTATCTGGTCCCCCGGCTGCGAGATGGTCGATATCGCGTATGCTATTATCCCGCTGAGGGTTATCAGATATATGGCTATCACGAGCTGAAAGTCGTACAGCGGTATCTGGCCGCCGCTAAGGTTAAACAGGCTGAAAGCAAACGGGACCACGGAGCCTATCCCACCCGGTCCGCTGCTCGCTCCGCTTGTGACGCTCGTCTGTATCGTGTTGATGGCGCCGGACAGCGACTGGAGGACGGTCCCTATGAGGGTCGTAAGCCCGACTACGATGCCTGCCATGACCGGGCTAAGAAGTCCTACTTCGACGCGCATCCCGGATGTCACTTCTTCGAGGAGAGACTTTACCTGCTGGTTTATGCGCTTTAGGTTTTCCAGGTGTCTGGATATGTACATCGTCGCGGCGGACGCGTTTCCCACGCTTTTCCTGGCCGATTCTATGAACACGCGCATCGTGGCGATCATCATGGACGAGGGGAAAAACTTTGTGGAGCCATACGTCTTGTCAAAAAACGCGTCTTTCAGCGACATGCCCATCTGTTTTATATTGGTCGTCGTGACGCTAAAGAACTCGGCGACTGGCGTGTTTTTCATTACATCGGCTACCTTTAGTATAGTGGCTTCGGGAGGAAAGCCCTGCGAAAGATAAGAGCCTATCTGGAAAAGCGCGGAGCTGAAAGAAGCTTCCGTGTGTATAAGTTCGGATTCTACGTCCTTTAACTGCATCACGGACAACTTGAAATAAACGACGACGGAAAAGCCGACCGCTGCAGTTATCAGCATGGATATGTATATCTGGGTCGGTCCGAATACCTGCAGTTCTGGAAAGAGCAGGACGGCAGGAATCATAAATGCCAGGAACACGCCGACGGCCGGCCATATCGCGTTCACGAGGACTTTTTTCGAGCCAATGTTCAGGAAAAAGCTCCCTACTGGAGGGGTGTCAGGTATCTGGCTTATGTCCGGCGCTGAAAACCCGGCGGGCCTGACAAGGAGCTTTTCGCGTATGAGAAAATAGACCATAAGTGGCAGGCCGACGTCATACATCAGCGGCAGGAGTACGCCGAAATCGGGTATCGAAACAAAAGCCATCATCATCGGCGCGAGGACCAGCCCGAGCACGGGAAGGACCATACCGAGCATGTACACGGTGTTTAGCGGCTCCTTAAGCGTGGAAGCATACTCCGTCATCGTCTCGAACGTGCCGCTGAGGACTCTCGACGACGCTTCGTCGAGCATCTCTAGACGGCCGTCCTCCGTCTCCTGCGAAACCGAGCTCTCGATCAGGAAAAGCGCGTCTGTGAAAGCCGGTGCAGACTTCACCCAACGCTGGGAATAATCGTCTAGCGCCTCTTTTATGTCTGTATAGCGCCTAGCAGCGGTGTCCCATATTAGCTTTTTCAGGTCATATGCGATATATCCGCCCAAGTTGTCTGAAGCGAATTGCACAGCCGCTTCTAGATTCGGCGTCTGCCGCATGTATATCACTAGATACAATATCATAGTTACTAGGTCACTCGATGACTTGCTGAGCCGTATCATCATCTGCTGTTTCGGGAAGTACTGCACGCCGAAAAATCCGCCTATGCCCAGGGCTATCAGGAATACTCCCACTAAGACCTGCCCGAGTATCGAGACAAGTATGCCGATTATGAAGCCGAATAGTATCAGCGAAACGCCGAATCCGTACAGGTCCTTCGCGCTGAAATCATAACCAAGGAGGTATAGCAGGGTGTTTGTCTTCTTTTCCTGTTCTTTGTCGATGCTGAAATGGATCACCTTGCCGACGGTGCTGGAGCCTCCGACTATTATCCTGGAAAGCAGGGACTGATTTCTCTGCTTGAATATCTTGTATTCTAGGGACCTTAACTCGTCGCGGATGTTCTCATTATTTTTGAAGAGCTCCTGCGGCACCACCTCCCCGACGCTATAGTACCTGTCTATGAACTCTTTGGATATCGTCGGGGATAGGACCGGCTTTATCTTTTTCCTTTTAGCCATACATCGAACGCCTTAACTATACTGCTCCTCTCCGCGAAACCGTGCTTCTGGGTAAGGTTATTCGCTATATCATAGTACGCGTCTATAACGGACGATGTCGATTTGGCTTCGAGCATCATCGGGTTCTCGGTCTTGCGCGAATAATCAGCGACCATCGCCAGTATGTCGGCCCTCGCCTGTATGTTGTCTAGGACAGCATCCCAGTTCCCGGCCCATCCCTGCACGTTCGATGCTATCTCTTTCACTATGTAGCTGTTGCCTTCCAGCAGGTCGTTAGTCGGCACGAGTGCATCTGAGTTTATGTCGTAACTGACCAGGTCGACGAAACCGTTCTCGTACTTCGGGTCTTCTGTCCACTCTTTCCTCACTTCTGTTATGTTAAGGACCCTTCTCCTCTCGGTCAGGCGGTCCATAGTCTTTATCTTGTTTACGGACACTACCAGATCGGTGGCCTTAAAGCTGGTCCTCGGGACCCCCAAGTCGTTCACTACCCTATCGAATACGCCGTACGGGTTGTCGCCGTGTATGGTCCCCATGACTACATTGGACAGTGCTCCGACACGCATGGCTTCGTAAAGTGCCTTCGCCTCGGTGCTTCTTACCTCGCCCACTATGAGCGAGCTGTCGCCAAGCCTCAGGGTGGTACGTATGCCTTCCTCAGCGGACATTTCAGATTTCTCGCCTATTATCGCGCTCTGCACCTTCAGTGGAAGTATGTCATAGCCTAAGTCTATGAACGAATCGATCGGTAGTTCCAGGGTATCCTCTACGGTTATTATCCTGTATTTTTTCATCAGAAGCAGCATAAGCGAAGTCAGGAACGAGGTCTTTCCGGCGCCGCGCGTGCCGCTTATGAGTATCGTCCTTGCGCCCTCGACGCAAAACCAGAGCAAGCCGGCCGCGAACGGGGATATCATCTTGTTATCGACGAAAAGTGGAAGGGTCCACGGGCTTTCACGGTGCCTCCTGAAAGCGATGCTCAGGCCGCCCGGCGAGAGCGGTCGCTGTGCTATGGCTACCCTCGCCCTGAAGAGGTCTGTAACGAGCTCCGTGTCCAGCACCGGGTGGCCTTCATCCAGCGGCCTTCCGGACATGAGCCTGAATCTTGATGCCCATGCGTCGACCTCCTTTGCGTTTGGTATTATGTTGGTTGAGCATTCGCCATATTTGGAGTGCTTGACGAATACCGGCGACATGCTTATCGGCGAGTTTATGTATACGTCCTCGACTTTCGCATCGGAAAGTATTACCTCGGTCATGCCGAAGCCGACGGTAAGCCTTACGAGTATATTCGCCAGCTTCTCCTTGTCCTTGAGTTTCAAGCCATAGCGGTTCTTTGTGTTTATCTCGTCTACCAGGTCGCGGCCTATATTGTGGAATATCTGCCTCATCCTTACCGGGTCCGTAAATTCCGCTTCCTGCGGCCTGTAGTCCATAAGCGATGTCCTTATCTGGTCCAGTATGTTGTACTCATCGACGCTCAGCAGGAGTTCCGGCGGCGAGAGATGGTAAAGATACTGGGACAATCCCGGTACCCGGTATATGGTAACCTCGGTGCCGTCTGCATCGTTTATCTTGTACGTTTCGACCTCGACCGCAGATATCGGAGGCTCCGACATTATGCGCGTGTAGGTGAAGTTCGGCCTTATCAGCGGCTTGAACAGGGCTTTGTAAGGGGCCCGATCGCCTATCTTATAACCCAGTATGTATGCGGTGCTCTTTTTCACTATTTCGAGCGACCCTATCCTGATCATGAGTTTGTCGAACTTGTCGAGGAATTCATTGAATACGGCCGAATTCTCGGCTTTCGCCTTGACGCGCATCTCCCTTGCTGCCCTTACGCCGAAAACGTATGCTCCCACCGGGTCCCTTCTCAGCCGGTCGAGTAGTATATAATTGAATATCGAGACCTCGCTTGGGTAATCACGCTGTACCTGTTCATCGAATGGCGCGCCTAAGTCGGACTGGACTATCTCTTTGTAGGCGTCTGCGATGTCGTTAAGGAGGTCTACGGCTTCGCGCACGTAAACGTAGTTCCTGTCACTCACTATAGTCAGAGCCGTGACGTTTCCGACTTCGATTATGGCGTTTATTATCTTCTCGAACATCTCTTCGCTGTCCTCTACGTTGGGGTAAAGGACCGTAAGCGGGACGTTGTAGGTAAGGACTATCTCCCCCTCTTCTCTTGCTATCTTATAGTCCTTCTTTGCGCTCTCCATGCTACATTATCGTTATTCTAACTTTTTATATTATCTTTAACGACTGCGGCTGGCACCTTCGCCGCCCCAGTTGGGTGATTACTAATGGTAAGCGAGATAGCGCATGGCTAGCCTGTGCCTACGGTGTACTATCCCGAATACGACCGCAAAAAGGATTATTATCGATGCCATGGCAGTGATGATATACCCTATGTACTCGAACGGCGCTATCTCTATATTATCGGATACGCCGGAAACGCCATTGTAAGCATATGCGCTCCCGTATGCGGATATCGTAAGGTTGTAAGGTCCGCTCGGCACGTTCTCGAAGGTCGTGGAGCCAGTAAGGGACGTGAAATTCGTCGTGGATTTCCCGCCCTGAGAAAGCGTGACTTCGGCGTTGACAATCGGTATCCCAAGGTAAACCGATGTATGAACCGTGACGTCAGAAACGTTTAGCTGTATAGATGTGTGGTTTGACCCTACAGATGATAGCACTATTGGGGATGATACAAGGCTGAAAACTCCGTATGACACCTGGTCTACGACGAACGTGCTGTTAACGGGCACCCAGACCGTGGAGCTTGAAAACAGTGATGTCTGATTCTTCGATGATATTGTAACTCCGCTAGGCGATACAATCCCGTTTGTTGTCGAAGTAAAATCGAGCAAATATCTCGTTTCTTCGATGAACGATACCGTTATGGACGGCTCTGGAAGGACGCTGAAGTTAGAAGCAACGTATCTGTAATTACCGGCATAGTACGGCGTGCTGCTTAGGTCGATTTGCGTGCCGGGCACTACGGCTATTACGCTGCGATTTTGCACCTGTATATGGAGTTCGCTCGTGCCGTTGGAAAGCGGCGTGTACGATGTGAAGGAAGCGTTTACATCTGCACCGACCGGTGCGTATTTCAGGAGCAGCTTCACCGGCGTCGATGACCTCCAGATGAAAGTGACGTTTATCGGGACTTCGACTGGCACAGACTCAGAATCTAGGACAGTCAGGGGACCTTTGCCTATCCTGAATCCGACGAGCGTGTACACCACGGACGAAGAATTGGTGAACCTTGGCGCAGATATTTGGAACATCGAACCATTGTCGACCATCACTGTCCGGTTTGCGTCGCCGTTGAAGTCTATCAGCCTAACTTTTATCTGCAGTAGTACGTTTATATCGATATTTCCATTGGAATAAGCAGGAAAAGTGATAGTTTGACTGGTAGAATTTACGTAGCCTGAATAGGAGGCGAATGCTGCGACAGTGCCAGCCGATGCGTTCGTCGTAAAAGCGTGCACGGTGACGTTTTGTCCGTATGTGAAGTTAAGAGACACTGGTGTGGTGTAATTAACGCCATTTATGTTTATCCTTATCGGCTCGCTGGAAAAAAAAGTGAACGACTCCTTGCTCTGAGATATGTACTGGACAAGCTGGAAGGCCTTTGGGCTCCCTACCCCACTCACCCTGTTGTAGGAGCCATTTGCACAGTATAGACCGTTGCAAACGTCAGACGACATCGTATTAAAAACGGCGCTGCCCTCTTTATAATACGCATTGTATATCGTCCCAAGCGAGAACCCTGCGTTTCCGCCGACTTTCTGGTTAAGAACGGCATCGAACGCCGCTATCGCCGGTGCGGCCACACTCGTGCCGTAGTATCCTCCCCAAGCTGAGCCTACATACGCGCATATCGGTGTGCCGGCATTGAACGCGACGTCCGGCACCATTCGCGATGTGCTTAAGTTAGGCTGCGCCGATGGCTTGGGGAAGACCACACTGTCGCCTCCGCCGCTGCTGGACCACCCAGTTTCGCCTAAGTACGAACCGCTAGGGCTTACAGAAAGAACCGTGCCACCTACACCGATGACATCCGGACTAGATGCGGGAAAATTCACGTTTGGCGATGATAGTCCGTTATAAGAACCGGAGTCGCCACTCGCAGCGAATATCGCTATTTTCCGCAGCGATGCTTCCTCAAGCACGCTGTTAAGCTGTGAAAGATAGGCCGCCTGATAGTCTAATTCGGACGCTCCCCAGCTTATCGATATAGTCTGGACCGGCACATTGTTTATCGTGTAATTTATCGCGGAAAACAGTGCTGAGATATTGGGGGCGATGACGAGGTATATCTTAGCCCCGGGAGCCAGAGAGTGGGCCACTTCGACGTCCAATCCAGTTTCCTGAGTCCAATTTGCGCTAGAGCCACTTGGTTTACCAAAAGGATACAAAACGACCAGATTTGAGCCGTTTTGCATGGCCGGGAGACTATATTGGGAATCGAATGTATTGAGGTCCTGTATAAGCGAAGGGTCGCCGTAGGCGTCGACTATGGCTATGCTTTCACCGCTCCCGTTTATGCCCTGCGAATAAAGACTGCTGAAGCTGTAAGCATTCTGCAGGTCCTGGGGAGAGAGGGCCGAGCAACCTGAAAAGAACAGTCTAGACACGTTCAGATTGAGGCTTATAGCTGCGTGAGCACTACCTATCGAAATCGAGGCCGCCAAAAATAGCATCGCGACGAAAACATACTTAGTATATTGGTAAGACATACGCATCACCAGTCCTTAACTGATTATGCAGCCAGTCATTTTATAGCTTGATTTATAAACCCCAAAGCCACCAGCGGCATAATGTTTTTAGGGAGCGCGACGGGCTATCGTTCGGCATCAAGGCTGTGAATGACTGTGCTTTCCTGCGTTGCCAAGAGCATTTTACACCACCAGACATAAAAAAGGTTAAATAGTATATGGTTTAATAAAAGAGAATGAAATTGCCAACGCAGGTAAATCGATACTGTCCATACTGCAAAACGCACACCGTACAGAAAGTGATACAGGTAAAGGGCGGACACCGCGGCACTCTGACCGCTGGCAGCCGCAGGAAGCTATATAACATAGAACATGGATACGGCTCGACTCCTTATCCAATGTTCGAGCACGCGAAAAGACTGGGCGTAAAGCAGGCAAAGCGCTACGATCTAAGATATAAATGCACGAAGTGCAATAAAATGAGTACTCAGAAAAGGGGCAATAAAGTGAAGAAACTGGAGATAAAATAGCATGGATGAGATAATATTCAAGCAGGTCGAAAGCAATTTTTCGAAGGTACGGTGCCAGAAATGCAAGAATGAGCAGGTGATATTCACAAAAGCTGCATCCCAAGTCAAATGCCTTGTGTGCGGTGAGATACTGGCGAAGTCTGCCGGCGGCAAGGCTGAGATAGTCGCAGAAAGGATAGAGAACTACTCTTAATCTTCCACAGTTTATCGCTAGGCGACTACGGCATTTAAAGATTATAAATCAACCGCTTCATAGAAATTGATATGAGTGTGTATGATCTTATCAAGAACCGCAAGACGGTATACTCGTTCCTTGAAAAACCGATAAAGGAAGAGCTGATAATAGATATTCTAGATGCCGCTAGGCTGGCACCCGCCGCCGGCGGCATACATGAGTATGAATTCGTCGTCGTGAGCGAAAAAGAGAAGAAAGACGAGCTTAGTAAGATATGCCTGACTCCTAATATAAACTCTGCGCCTTTCATAATAGTAGTTGTGTGCGATCCGCAGAAGCTCGAGACAATGTTCGGCGAGGAAGGCGATGAAGTTTTCTGCGTAGAAAACGCCGCACTTGCGATAGAGAACATACTCCTATGCTGCGCAGAACAGAAGTTAGGTAGTGCCTGGATTGCCACGGTCAACCAGGTCGCTGTCAGGAGCCTTCTAGGAATACCTGAGAATTACATCGTGCGTGGTGTGATACCAGTAGGGTATCCTAAGGAAGGCGGAAAAGGCGTCTATCAATTGTCGAAACCGCACCTAAAGGAAATAACGCACATAGAAAGCTTTAATAACAAGGCTGTTTAATACATAGCTTATGCTTAACAAGAAAGGGCAAGCGAGGATGCCTTCGTCCTTCGGAGGCCTGGTACAGTACTATTCGGAGTATAAAAGCAAGATAACGATAAAGCCGTACATCGTCATAGTGATGGGAATAGCCTTGGTCGCCGTCGTGGTCGGACTCAGCGCAGTATTCGGTTAACTGGAGAAAAAAATAATAAAAATAAAGGCGGCCTCTGCGTCCGAGTACACAAAAGCTCGCCTTTATTTTTAACTTTTGTTATAAAAAGAGAGTGCGTTTTTTCTTATTAAAGCACTTCTATGAAACTGATGGAAACTGTTTCTGTCCTATTTTAGCTCTTTGTCGCCGATTCCGACGAGGAATTCCTTTATATCCAGACCGTCTGTTTTCCCCACGACTCTCTGCGGTGGGAGCACGCGCGTCGTTCCACGGCCGAAATCGACCACCAGTCTAAAAGGAAAAGATTCATAGCTGTCATTAGTGTAGCCATAATAATAAAGCTTGTTTCTCGAAGTGGATTTTATCTGCATGAAAAGACAACGACCGTTTTTGAACGCTATAAGGTCGTACTCTCCGAGACTTCCGCCGGCTCTTACAACCTTCCACGCGTTCTCTTCGAACAGGTGTTTTATTTTTCTCTCTATCCTGTAGCCTTTGGTCTTGCTCGACATGTCATTTTCTTTTTATTTTGTTGAATTTTCCGTCCGGTTTAACTTTTATCAGCTTGTAGTTGGCAAGTTTGGAGATTATCTTGCTGACTTTTGCTTTTGAAAATCCCGTAGCCGATATTATATCGTTCTGGACGGTATAACCGTCTCTTTTGAACATATTAAGCACCCTTCGTTCGTGCTCATTAAGAAGTTTTACAAACGGGTTTGGTTTCTTTGAACTGGCATGGACCGTCTTTGTCCTGCGCCATAGGTGAGAT
>JAKATQ010000032.1 GCA_021818665.1 Nanobdellota archaeon
GACCAGATCCTGAAGAAGGTGTATAAGCACATGGGCAGGATAGACTTCGAGAAGACTAGCATCGAAGAAGAACTGCCGGCATTGTCTAAGCTTACTGGCATAGAGCACGCCGCGCTTAAGGAGATGCTGTATAAGATGCAGGCGATATACTCGATAGCCGACCACACGAGGACGCTCTTAGTTGCCATACACGACGGCGCTTTGCCGAGCAATGTTGGCGGGGGTTACAATCTGCGCAATCTGATAAGAAGGACGTTCGACTTTATCGAAGCGAACGGCTGGGCTATAAACGTAAACGATGTTATAGACGAGCACAAAAAAGAGTTCGGCTCCTGGTTCACCGAACTGAATGATTTTGATTTGTCAGCCGTAATAAACAAGGAGAAAGAACGATACGGGGAGTTCAAGTACAGGAATACAAAACTTATATCCTCTCTCATAGCCAAGGGACGAATAGAAGAAGCAGAGATGCGGGAGCTATACGAGTCTAAAGGGATAACGATAGACGACATAAAGCACCAGGCTAGAGCGGAAAAGAAAAATATCGTCTTACCAGAAAGGTTCTATACGACTATAAACAAACGCGATTTCGCCGAAGTAAACAAAATTGACGAAAGGCTATTAGGCTTGCCTGAAACAAAGAAGCTATTTTATGACGAAAAGCTGACGCAGACTAAAGCAAAAATATTGAAAGTAATCGGCGGTAATGGTGTAATACTTGATAAGACTATCTTTTATCCGGAAATGGGGGGGCAGAAGCCGGATGGCGGAGAGATAGACGGGATAAAGGTCATCGATGTGACACTGCAATCCGGGATAATAGTCCATAAGCTCGAGCAGAACTTTGAAAAACCTGTTGGAAAAAGTGTTACGCTGAAAGTCGACGTGGAGAGGCGGGAGTTGCTAAGAAAACACCATACGGCCACCCACATAGTCAACCAGGCGTCCAGACGGGTTTTAGGCGAGTTTGTTTATCAAAACGGTGCGGAGAAGGACGTCGACATGGCGCATCTCGACATAACTTATTTTGACAGACTGACAAGCGACCAGATAAACGAGATAGAGCGGCTAGCGAACAGCATAGTGGCAGACAACCTAAAGATAAACGTCAATATAATCAACAGGACCGATGCTGAAATGAAGTACGGAATGAGTATATATCAGGGCGGCGCGATACCGAACGCAAAACTACGGATTGTCAACATAGGAGATTACGATGTTGAAGCCTGCGGCGGACTGCATTGCGATCGTAGCGGGGACGTCGGCGTCATAAAAATAACGAAGGCCGAAAAGATACAAGATGGGGTCGTGAGACTGACTTTTATGGCGTACAAGCCGGCGATAGCCTACATAGAGGGATCTGAAAAGATAATAAAGGACCTCTCGTCTATGTGGGGCGTAAAAAGAGAGGATGTGTACAAGACTGCTGAACGCTTCTTTTCAGAAGCCAAATCCTTCAGGGAGCTCTACAAGAAAGCAGCTACTGACGATCTTATGAGAGCATTCGACTTATTGATGCATAGGACAGAAAACGGCGTGCGGATCATGGAAACTAAGTTGGATGACTTCGGCTTGCTGGCCGGCGCGCTCAAGGGATTTGCAGCAAACGGCAAAAAAGGAGTCATATTCTCGGACACGATAGGCCTCGGATGTCCTAAAAATGACGACTCTGTGAAGGAGCTTCTGATAAAACGATACAAAAATGTCGCTGAGAAAGGTGAATTTCTGTTCGGACACAATTAGAATAATGCTATCTCTGCGTCGGTCTGTAGAACATGCGTTTTGCCTTGGAAAGTTCGCGCGCATCAGTCTTCAACGGATTCGTGGAGGAGTGCCCGAATATCTTCGACCTTAGCGCAGCCTCGTTTAGCTTCGCTGCGTAGTACATCTCCATCGCTATCCCGCTCTGGTTCACGGCGTGTTTGCCCAAGGCTTTCATGAAATCGCTGAAGCTTACTTCGGACACTGTTATCCTTTCGCCGGCGTCCAGTCTCTGTTCCTGCACCTTCCTGCAGCCCCTGGCCACGACAAAGTACGTCGAATAGTATACCATCTGCGTCGCGGGATGGTACACCTTTAACAGTTCTATGTCATCGGACGTGTATCCCGTTTCCTCCAGCAGTTCCCTCTTTACGGCGTCGATTGGTCTCTCGCCCCTCTCTACCATCCCTCCTATCATGCCGACGTTTAGTTTCTTCATCGGCTGCCTCTCCCTTATCATTATTACTTTTCCGCTTCCCGTAGTAGCGAGGACGACGACGCCGTCCGTCTTTATTACACGTTCAAATGTAGTGTACGAGCCATAGAACAGCCTTTGTTTCCAGCTATAAACGCGCAATATACTGCCGTCAAATACCACGCGAGCTTTCTTGGGTATAGTCATGAGACGTGCGCCTCTTTAACCTATTATCCTCTATGAATGTTATAAATTAAGCTTTTTATATTGTTTTAATCACTTTACTATATGCCATTCGACTACGCCGCCGTGATATACACGCACAAGGACGTCTCCGCAAGCGATCTTGGCCGATACAGGCTGAGTGACGACGTCATGACCCGGAACAGCGGTATCTCTGGCAGGACGCCCGAATTTGTTATACTAAACACGTGCAATAGAAGCGAGCTATATGTTTATTCCGATGCGGTGGACCAGACGCTGCACGCGGTACTTAGACATGTCGGACGCGAGGCCGGCGAAAGAGCGCAGGTCTTGAAGGGAGTGGAAGCTGTAAAACACCTGTTTCGTGTGGCTTCAGGCCTCGAGTCTGTCATAATCGGCGAGACGGAAATAGTGCACCAGTTGAAGTCCGCTTACCGCACATATAAGGACGCTGGCTATTGCAGCGATAACCTTGATTCGCTTCTTGGAGATGCCATAAACTTCAGCGGAAAACTGCGAAGAGACACCAACATATCAAAAGGCAGCATAAGTGCCCCTTATGTCGCGCTGTCCTTCCTTCCCAAACACCTTGCTAAAGGCCAGAAGGTTGCGGTAGTCGGCGCCGGCTACATGGCCGGCAGGGCCCTGGAGTCGCTGACGAGCCGGTATGGCAACGGTTGCATAACCCTTTTCGACAGGAACGAGGACAATGGCATGAAAATGGCTGCCTCTTTCTATGTCAGGTTCGCGCAGCTCGACTTTGGGAACCTAGACTCGTATGATTTCGTGGTAAGCGCGATTTATTACGATGGCAAGTCTGTACGGCTGACCGGTCCGAAAAAGATCGTGGACTTGTCTTCTCCAAGTGTATTCGCGGGTGAAAACGTCGTTGGGATAGACGAGATAAACAGATGTGCGCGTAGCAGCATAAAAATGCGGCTAGATGCGGTCGAAAAGTGCGGAAGGCTTATAGACGATTACGTGGGGAAGAATTACTGCCCGCCTAGTTCGGATAGCCAGCGCAGATAATACTACGTCTGCAGGACGCTATCGATAATCGTATCAGCCATCGCTTTTATCAGTTTTTCAGACACATCCAGACAGTCTACCCGCTCAAGGCGGACTCCGATCTCTTTTGAGAAGGACCTGTACATTATGTCGATGTCGTAAAGCGTCTCCAGGCTCTCTGACAGGTAGCCTATCGGGACTAGTAGGAACTTTCCAAAGCCGCTTGATGATAGTTCCCTAATCTTATCTGAGACTTCTGGTTCCGACCAGTCTCTATGCTCACCGTTCTGGAAAGCCAGACAATAGTCTTTTATGCTGAGCCGTTTGGCAGCCATCTCTGTGAACTCCTCAAGCTCGCCAAAATATTCTTTGTCATTTATGGACCGCGGCAAACCGTGAGACGCGAATATTAGGTAAAAATCGCGACCATCGTCTTTAAGAGAGCGGAGTTTCTGGTTTATTTTCTCTTCCCATGCGTCCAGAAGTTTCGGCTGTCTATACCAATCGTCTATGAACTTTCTATCGTCGTTTTTTAGGGCTGCCATAAACCTCTTTTTGTAGCCTTCGCTGCCGGCTTCAGATCTAAATGGATGGGCGACCATCCCGATGATCGTGCCGGCGGACCTGCCGGATAACTGTTCGGCAGTCTCCTCGAGCTTCGGCTTCCAGTGGCGCATTCCGACCCTTACTTCCGCGTCCAAACCCCTTGTTTTCAGTTCTTTCTCAAGGAGCTCTGCCTGCCGGATGGTTATATCCTTAAGCGGCGAGCGGCCTATACTAGCATACTTCTTGGTGACTTCGGCTACCACGCTCTCCGGCGGCTCTTTCCCACCGAATATGTCCTTGAGATACAACTTTACGTCTTCAAGCTTTTCCGGCGTGCCGTAAGCCATCAACAGGACTCCTATATTTACCATATTTCTTTGTAAAAAGCAGTTTCAAGTCCCTGGGGGCGGGGTATGGGGCTCGCTTATTTCTTGGAAGATTTTATGGCTCGGGCGCCCTTCCAATATAGAAGCGCCCTTTTGCGTGGTCGAGCGGAACGCATCGCTAGACATGAACTTCCTGAACGCACTCAGGTCTTTCCATTCACTGTATATCAAATAGTCCTGTTCAGAGGCTACATTTTTGTACAGCCTCGCATCGAGAAACCCTTCCACGTTTGATCTTAGGTGCTCAATCACGCCATTGAACATCCCCTCAAATTCGTTTTGATGGCCGCTCTTTACCCGGTAATAAAGGCCTACGTTTATCATGTTCAAGAAATATACTGTCCGGCTTTAAATGCTTTGATTAGTTTATGATGACAGCACATCGAAGCCGCCCTTATATCCGACGAGGACCGGGTCCTCTCTCGCCACCCACTTATGCGCTTTTGCGCCCCTCAATTCCTCCGTAAGCTTTACCCAATCATGGATGTCGGGAAGCTCGTAAGCGACCAGAAAATCGGAGTCGCCTATGCCAAATGAACGGGTCGTATAGGACTTTATGGAATCGTTGTTTTTGCTGTCCGTCGCCATTGATATGTGTTCTGCCATTATCTCTTTCCTTTCTTTTTCGTCTAAAAGATACCACTCACTGTATTTCTTAACGGGATAAGCCACGAAAAAATCCGAGCTGCCGTTTTTCTTCCTGTCTTCGCTTTTGTTCGCGGCGTACACCGACACAAAACCGTATTTTACGGCGCCGTACCTGCCGAGTGCTTTATCGACCTCGGAGCGGCACCGCAATAATCCTTCTACGCTCGTCGAAACTAAAAAGAATATAAGATCTATGTCCGGACGCAGAGATGTATACGATTCGGCCCTTAAAAAGTCATCTCTCTCAGAGAGTCCTTTGAGCTTCGACCTAAGTCCGGCTATGGCTGCTGACCTGGAAGGAGACGGGGTCGCCCACCATGCAGCATCCAGTTTCAGCCCAAAAACGTTCACGAAATACTGTTCCATGTGGCCTATGTAGGTATGTTAGTTGTGTCCGATTTTATTTAAATAAATGCTTCATGTTATCCGTTCGATAGCCGGGCTATCCAGCCTTATTATGTCCTTTACACGTATTTTCAGCACCGCTTTGCGACTGCCGCCACCCGCGTAAACGACGTCTTTGTCCGCTAGCACCGAATCCAGGACGAAGGTCGCTTTATATCCTATCGGTGGGACCGCTCCCTTCTCATAACCTGTCAACTCGCATATCTCCCTATCATGAGCAAGCCTCACCGATCTGGAGTGGAATCCTTTCAAGAGTTTCCCTACGGAAACGCGCCTGTTTCCCGCGAGCATGGCCACGACCATAGCGCCGTCGTCCATAACGAAGCAGATGCTTTTCAATATGGAGTCCGCCTCTATCCCGAATGCTTTCGCGGCGGATTCAGACGAAGCGCAGTCGTGATCAGTGTCGAGCACCTGAGCGTCCACGTTGTTAGTCGCCACGAATTCGCGCAGATCTTCCTCATTTTTCATATCAATGATCTAGACTGTTCAAGTTATTTAAATGATAGGCATATTTCTATATATATTATATCATATGGCAGAATTCTACAACGCAGCTGAGATAGAGAAGAAAGTAAGTTCGGAATGGAAGAGGGCGGGCGTGCTCGGAAAGCTGGAAAGGGACTCAAAGGACAAGCCCAAGTTCTATTTCTTGGACGGCCCCCCGTTCGTGACGAATGAAGTGCACGAAGGCACGATGCTCGGGATCTTCATGAAAGATGCCGTACTGCGCTATAAACAATTGAAGGGCTTCCATGTGAGGATGCAGCCCGGATGGGATACGCATGGGTTACCAATAGAAGTCATGGTAGAAAAATCCCTAGAAATACACAACAAGAAGGAGATAGCAGAATTCGGTGAGGAAAAGTTCATAAACGAGTGCAAATCGCTAGTCGAGAAGTACATAAAACTCAACACGGAGATAATGCTGGATTTCGGAGTGCTCTGGTATCTCAACAAGCCGTACAAGACCTACGAAGACGCGTACATAGAAGCTGTATGGGCCGCGATAAAGAACGCCGATGCTCTCGGCCTCCTCTACAAGGGCTTCAAGGCTACTTGGTTTTGCACCAGATGCGGTACGCCGATGGCAAACTACGAAGTAAGAGACAAGTATTATGACAAGGAAGACACCTCGGTTTACGTCCTTTTCATGCTGGAAGACGGCAGGAATCTGCTGGTATGGACTACCACGCCATGGACGCTCCCTTCGAACGCGGCTGTGGCAGTAAACAGCGGTTTCAAGTACCTAGAAACTGATGTCGACGGCAAGACGGTCATAATCGCTAAAGGAAGGGAAAGCGTCCTGGATGAACTTGGTATAAAATATTCGATAAAACGAGAGTTCGACGGAAGAGACCTTGTCGGTTTAAAGTACAAGCATCTATTCCCAGACTTGCCACAAATACAGGAAAATGCAGAGTCTCTTGGAAGTGTCATAGACGGCGCGACTTTCGTATCGGAGGACGGCTCATCTTTCGTCGAGTTGAGCGAGGGGACTGGCCTGGTCCACGTGGCGCCTGGCCACGGGGAGACCGACTATAAGATAGGCATGGCTAACAAGTTACCTGTCATGTCACCAGTCGACGAACACGGGAAGTTCACTTACAAGGCTGGCTGGCTGGAGCATGAAGACGTACTTAAGGTCAATGACAAGATAATAAAAGACCTCTCAGATGACGGGGCCATACTCGCGACAAAGAAAATCGTCCACAAATATCCACACTGCTGGCGCTGCAAAACGCCACTTATAACGCGGGCTAGCAGCCAATGGTTCATAAACATAAACAAGATAAAGGAGCCACTCGTTAAGGCATCGAGAGAAATAAAATGGGTGCCCCCCTTGTCGCGGGAGATGTTCGAATCGTGGCTGTCGAACGCGCAAGACTGGGTCATATCCAGACAGAGGTACTGGAATACGCCGCTGCCTATATGGGAGTGTACTAAGTGCGAGAATAAAGTCGTCGTGGGCAGCAAGAAAGAAATGCTAAGTCTGAGCGGAAAAAAGAGCATAAAAGACCTGCACAAGGGCAGTTTGGAAAGCGTGGCGATAAAATGTAGTACATGCCGTGGCACCATGAACAGGGTGCCTGACGTCATAGATGTATGGATGGATTCCGGCTCTGCGGCTTTTGCGTGCCTCGGGTACCCAAAAAGCAAGTCGGAATTCGACTACTGGTTCCCGGCGGATTTCATATGCGAAGGCAATGACCAGGTCCGTGGCTGGTTTTACTCCCTGCTTGTGATGGGATATATCGCGACATCTAAACTGGCTTACAAAAACGTTGTAATGCACAGGTTCGTCGTCGGGGCTGACGGTAAAAAACTTTCCAAAAGCGAGGGAAACTATAAACCGCTGTCGGACCTGCTCAAAGACGGCTACAGCAGGGATTCTCTTCGGCTGCTACTATTAAGGCACCGACTCGAAGAGGACGCGGTGTTCACGATGGACGGGCTATCCGAGGATTCGAAACTGATAAACATAGTGTATAATCTCGGCAACCTTTTCCTTTCCGCGAAAGACGCTTTCGAACGGGCGGATATACCAAGGACACCGCAGCTTAAGTCCGACGACAAATGGGTCCTGTCGCGATGGAATTCGACAAAAAAGACGGTTGACGAATCCATGGAAGCGTTCAGGCCAGACTTGGCCGTTGCTGCTCTTACGGATTTTATCTCCAACGACTTCAGCAGGATGTACATAAAACTCGCCAAAAGCAGGATATTCGACGAGAACGATGCGGCGGCGTTCGAGACTTTCGTACACGTCTTCAAGGAAGCCCTAGTAGCGCTTTCTATGTTCGCACCGTTCATCGCCGAATACTCTTATGGCTTAATAGAGCCGAAAGCTAGCATCATGATGGCCCAGTTCCCTAAGTTCAGCGAGCCGCTAATAGACCCGACACTCGAGAGGCGCATGAGCGCGACTATGGGGATTTTGCAGGATTTGATGGCGGCAAGGGAGAAGATGAAACTGCCGGTAAAAAGGCCGATAAGCGTCATTATGCTGCCGGGCATAACGCAGGAAAGCATCGTCGAGGACACCCTTACGCGCCTTGGGAACGTCCTCCATGTAAAGTATGACGTGCACGAGCCGGATTTCGACATATCTCTCGACTTCAAGTCTCTAGGCAAGCACTTTGCCGCGGGTGAAGTGACCAACATAGCCGCAAAATTCATAGAACTTACTAAAGAGACCATAGTGAGGAACCTTAGCAAGGGCATAAAGATCGTTGCGGACATGAAAGACTATTCGCTTACGGCACAGGACATAGATTTCAAGCCAAAGTACCCCAACCTAGAAGTGTTTGCCGGCCAGTCGACAAAGATGATATTTGACAAGAGCGCAACGGACGAGGTAAACTGGCTATGGACTAAGAGAGAAGTCATAAGGACCGTACAGACCATGAGAAAGGAGTTGGGGCTAAAAAGACTGGACGGGATAAAGCTTAAGATAAAGGTGAACGGAGACGAAGAGAGCAAATACGTAAAAATGCTGGTGGAAGAGGTCGCGGCAAAGACGAACGCGACGCCGGCGATGGATGGCAAGGTTCTGTGCGCCGAAGAGATCATAGTCGACAAGAATAGTATTGCGATTTCGCTGATTAAGGCCTAAACCACCGTTTGCCACGTTTTACCGGTCGTTTATAATAGTATTTAAGGCTAAAAAATGTAGTCTATATATGCCAAAGCTTTATAAAGTGGAAAACATAGTAGCCAGCATCTCATTAAAGACCCTCATACCTCTAAAAAAGCTTAAAAAACTACCGAATACCCAATACAACCCGGAGCAGTTCCCAGGTCTGGTGTTCAGGTTCAAGGACATACACGTTACTTTCCTCGTTTTCGGCAGCGGCAAGTTGGTATGCACTGGCGGCCGTTCAAAGGAAGACATAACGAACGCTATGGGAAAACTCCTAAAAGAGCTAAGAAAAATAGGTGTGCGTGTGAAATCGAAGTGGAAGATAGAGATACAGAACATAGTGGCTAGCGGAAACCTGAACAGGCAGCTCGACCTTAACAAGATCGCTTACAGCGTCGATGAAACAGAATACAATCCAGAGCAGTTCCCAGGCCTCGTCTACAAGCTGGTCAACTCCAAGATAACGTTCCTGCTGTTCGGCACCGGTAAGATAGTTTGCACTGGCGCAAAGAACATACCAGAGATAGATTCCGCTATAAAAGTGCTCATATCTGCCATAAACAAGAAAGGCTGATGTGTGGTCTGAATGGTAAAGCTCTTCGATAATCCATTAACAGATTATCTTTTGGTCATTTTCGGTCTAGCCGGACTGCTTTCGATGGTGTATCTTTTCCTATCTTTCAGTGTAAATGTCATACCAGCGGGTACCTGCAGCATATATGGCACTCCATTAAACTGCGAAGCAGTAAATGCAAGCACTTACTCTTCCGTCTTCGGGGTAAAGCTATACTTTTACGGAATTGCGTTCTTCGCTTTGATGACCGTGCTGTCGGTGCTGCATGCGGTAAGTATGAGCAGGCGGCGCGTGATCTTCCTTAGGAGCATCCTGTTCATATTCAGCCTTCTGGCTTCCATAGCCGCCCTCTATCTCATTTATTTAGAAGTGTTCCAGATAGGGGCTATATGTCCTATGTGTACTATCGGACATGCGGCGATATTCCTGCTCCTTGCATTTTCTTTCATAGAGGTGCAACCTTATCTTGGCCCAGCCAGACGATTTGTAAAAAGAAAGTTAAGTCTATAAATCAAAAATATTCTGCACCGCCTGGATCTAGAGAGGCTAGATAGCGCCAGTACGCCTTTTCGCCACGCCTGTTCTCGCTCTCTATAGTCCTAACTTTCACGCGACGCCCAGCTTTAGCGCGCTCTTCCCCGCCGTGGCCCATTAAAAAGCGATATAGCATGTAACCACCAATAAGACACTCTAGTGCTCGCATGGGCAGCTGCAATCCTGGAATCACTAGACCCCCGACCACGAGAGCCGAGCCTAGGAATGCGCTCGTGAATCTGTACTCATCGGCTGCGAATTCATAATCCTCCGCAACGCGTCTGAGAGCGGTCTTTATCAGTCTGGCGGAATATGGGTTTGGAGTAAGAACATCCACTTCTAGGTCGTCCTGCCCTATCTCTCGTATGTCTTGTATTATCGACTTGGCCAGTCGCGCTGCGCCGTTGCGTTCCAGAAGTTTATCCGCCAAAATGCGTTCGTCAGAGAATTTGTATGTCAATCTCGGTGTCTCATTATGCGTATGGAGTCCTGTAAAATCAAGCTTTAATTCACATCTTTCATCCGGTCTAAGGAGGGTTACTTGGTGCTCA
The DNA here is from genome assembly GCA_021818665.1 of Nanobdellota archaeon. Classification (GTDB taxonomy): domain Archaea; phylum Nanobdellota; class Nanobdellia; order Parvarchaeales; family Parvarchaeaceae; genus Parvarchaeum. The sequence continues at coordinate 10,676 of JAKATQ010000032.1, forward strand.
CACGCCTCTAGGAATAGTTCTAGGTCTCCGAGCTTTCTGCGCATAGGATAAAACGATTGTACTTATATTTAAATGATTTTAAACGGTTACATAAGAATACATATTGTAATAGTTCAGTCATACAAACGCCGACGCCGGGTTATTTTGTTC
>JAKATQ010000033.1 GCA_021818665.1 Nanobdellota archaeon
CGAAGGCGTTAAGTAAGCCACTTGGGGAGTATAATCGCAAGGTCGAAACTTAAAGGAATTGGCGGGGGAGCACAAAAACGGGTGAAATTTGCGGTTCAATTGGATTCAACTCCGGGAATCTTACCAGGGGCGACAGCAAGATGAAGGCCAGCCTGAAGAACTTGCCTAATGCGCTGAAAGGTGTTGCATGGCCATCATCAGTTAGTATCTTGAGACGTCCCGTTAAGTCGGGTAACTAACAAGACCCTCTTCCATATTTGCTAACATGCGATCCGTCGCGAATGAGCAAAATATGGAGACAGCTTTCGAAAGAAAGAGGAAGGCGAGGGCGACGGTAGGTCAGTATGACCCTAATCTCCTGGGCTACACGCGAATTGCAATGGTAAAGGCAATGGGCTGCAACTCCGAAAGGAGGAGCTAATCCTCTAATCTTTACCCCAGTTCGGATCGAGGTCTGTAACTCGGCCTCGTGAACGTCGGAATCCGTAGTAACCGCGTTTCAACAAAGCGCGGTGAATACTTTCCTGCTCCTTGCACACACTGCCCGTCAAACCAGACAAATTGGGTTTAGATGAGACTGTCGTAATAACGATAGCCGAGTCTAGGTTCAGTGAGTAGGGTTAAGTCGCCACAAGGTAGCCGTATGGGAACGTGCGGCTGGATCACCTCCATTTTTATAAAAATCTGAGAGGTCATATTAAAGTGCGTCGATATCATCAGCATGCTATTTTTATAGTTTTTACAAACTGTAATCTAAACAAATTGACTATACGATTTAGAAAAGCATGTTTAAAAATAATAAAATACTCATCTAGTATAATATTTACGATTTTATCTACCACACATGGCAACTGAATTACCAAAAGAAACGCTCGAATTTTTTAAAAATGACGAACTGCGCGCTAGAGTGTTCTACGAGAAGTACGCTCTTAGAGACAGAAACGGTGTCTTCTTAGAAAAAACTCCCCCTGAAATGTGGAAAAGAGTATCAAGAGAACTGGCAAGCGTAGAAAAGGATGGCGCATCTGACTGGGAGAAGAAATTCTACTGGCTTTTGGAAGACTTCAAATTCGTGCCGGGTGGGAGGATTCTATTCGGTGCGGGAGGCTCTAGGCACGCCACGCTGTTAAATTGTTATTACATTCCGATAAAAGAAGACTCGATAGAAGGCATATACGACACAGCGAAGGAAATGGCCAGGACTTATTCTTTTGGCGGCGGCGTAGGGATAGATATATCGAAACTCAGGCCACGCGGAGCGCCAGTTAACAACGCGGCTCTTTTCACAACTGGCGCAGTTTCGTTTATGGAACTGTATTCTATGACTACAGGGATAATAGGCCAGAATAATCGTCGGGGCGCACTGATGATAACGATGGACGTGCGGCATCCCGATATAGAAGAATTTGTCACCTCAAAAAACGATAAAATAAGTGTAAGGTTCGCAAACATAAGCGTGAAACTGGACGATATATTTATGAACGCCGTAAAAAACGATGCCGATTTCGAATTGAAATTCGAAAGCGAAAAGATAAAAGTAAAAAAGACTATAAAGGCCAGGGCGTTGTGGGGAAAAATAATAGACACTGCACTGAATGCGGGAGACCCGGGCATAATGTTCTGGGACAGGATAAAGAAAGAGTCTCCAACAGAATACGATGAACGCATGCAGCTACGCGGGACGAATCCGTGCGGCGAGCAACCACTGCCAGACTATGGCGCGTGCGATCTCGGTGCGATAAACTTGGATAAATTCGTACTCGAGCCGTTTACGAATAAAGCAGTGATAGACTGGGGCAATTTAGAGAAGACGATAAGATACGGCGTCAGATTCTTGGATAATGTGTTGGACTATAGCTACCCGAAGCACCCTCTAAAAACGCAAGCAGAGCAGACGATGTACGAAAGAAGAATTGGTTTGGGCGTGATGGGACTTGCGAACATGCTCATCGAACTCGGCGTAAAGTACGACTCGGACGACGCCATAAAGTTCGTGGACGACCTATTCGGAAAGATAAAAGAGATAGCCTATGATGAGAGCTGTGGCCTGGCGATGTCAAAGGGCGCATTCAAGGGCTTTAACAGCGAAAAGCACCTTGAGAGAGACTTCATCAAAAGACTCCCCGAACCCCTTAGAAAAAAGATAAAAGAAAAGGGACTTAGGAACTGTTGCATACTGACGATAGCCCCGACCGGCTCCATATCGACGATGAGCGGAGTCAGTGGCGGTGTCGAGCCGCTCTACGCCCTTAGCTACACAAGAAGATCCGAATCGCTTTCGGCGGAAAACTTTGAAGTGCTAGAACCGATAGTAAAAAATTACATAGAAAAGTTCTCATTAAAGAATAAAAAAGACCTTCCATTGACTTTCGCAGTGTCGCACAGGATAGATCCGTTTTTCAGGGTAAAGATGCAGGCGACCATACAGAAACACATAGACTCATCCATATCGTCCACGGTAAACCTACCAGCTAGCGCGACCGCAGAAGTCGTCAATAAAATATACATGAATGCGTGGGAGCTGGGATGCAAGTCCATAACCGTATACAGAGAAGGCTCCAAGAAGAACATACTTACTGCTACAGACGAAGAAACTCCGCCACAAGAGCTCGTTTCAAAAGAAGAAGAGCGACCTTTCATGCTTAGTGGAACTACGATAAAGTTGCCAACTCAGCAGGGCAACCTTTACCTCACAATAAATAAAAACGAGAAAAATGAGATAAAAGAAGTCTTCATAGACATGGGCAGATCTGGCGAAACTGAAAAGAGCTATGCGGAAGCCATAGGTAGGCTTATAAGCGTATACTTACAGTCCGGTGGCAACGCAGATAGGATAGTAAAGACACTGAAGGGCATAAAGGGCGGGGCACCGACGTGGTTCAATGGGCTACAGCTACTCTCAATCCCAGATGCGATAGCTAAGAGCATAGAACTGGTGAGTCGAGGCAAGAATTTATCCACGCCAAATACGACTCTCCATGGTGTGATATACGGTGTCAGAGACGAAAGTGCCATGGACCTGTGCCCGTCATGCCATAAGCATGCTCTCGCATTCGAGAATGGATGTTATGTATGCAAGAATTGTGGTTATACAAAATGTGATTAAACATATTAAAAGGTAAAGATGCATATAGGATAGATGGAAATCGATGTTTTGGAAAAAACGGAAAATTCTATAAAACTTAGAGTACGCGGTGGTTCGCAGTCAGTCCTTAATCTGCTGAAAGAAGAAGCCGATTCGGTAGACGGCGTATCCTTTGCAGGATTCATCATCGAGCATCCTCTCGAGAAATCTTCGGTTTTCGTTATAAGGACGAGCTCTGGAAGTGCTGAAAAAGCCCTGAAAAAGACTCTGGACAAAACCCAAGATGACCTTAAGGCAGCAGAAAAGCAGATACTGGGAATCTTCTGACGATTTATATAAAGGTGGGCCTCGCAATTTGTGGAAATCGACTCGGCGAAAATAAAAAAGTTCACGATAAACCTCTTACGCGGTAAAAACACCTATTCTATCCTTTTCTACGTCATCGTAATATATCTGGCCTCTGTTTACGTCGCATTGCCGGCAGTATACGCTTTCACTCCGGTCTCTTACATAAGCTCCGTTCTGTCAGGAAGCATGTCTCACAGTGCGCCCACTATACAGTTGACCTACTATGACTGGCTGACGCAGCACGGCTTCAATAACTCGCAGACATCAACATGGCCATATCAGAGGGGAATAGACATAGGCTCGTTGCTGATAGCCTATAAAGTAAGCCCAGAGCAGATAAAAGTCGGAGATGTAATAATATTCGATGCTTTTTATAATGGAGTCTACGAGGACATAGTGCACAGAGTGATAAACATCACCGTGATAAATGGCACATATTATTACACTACAAAAGGAGACGCAAATCCGTCGTCCCTGCCAATAGAAGTAGATATCCCATATTCCCACGTGGTAGGCAAAGTCGGAGACGTAATTCCATATCTTGGGTACCCAAGGTATTTATTATACTTGTTAGGTAATCTACTATGAAAACCGTCATAGCGCTCACCGGGATGCCCGGCAGTGGCAAATCTACCGCCGGCGATATTCTAAATAAACGCGGCATAAGACTCGTAAGGATGGGTGACGCCGTAAGACTTGAGATGGAAAGCAAAGGACTGGAAATAAACAATTTCACACTGCGCAATTACGCTCTAGAGATACGGCAGAAGCACGGCCCGGACTACGTTTTGAACCTAGTGAAGAAAGAGATTGAAAAGGCTTTCAAGACTGAAGACACCATCGTGCTTGACGGTGTGAGAAATATGGTGGAGATAACTGAGCTTAAAAAGGAGAGTTACGCGACGAAAATAATAGGGATCGTGACTGACAGGAAATTAAGATATGAGAGGATGATAGAGAGAAACAATTCAAGCGATATTCGCTCAGCCAAAGATTTTGAATGGAGGGAAATACAGGAGTTCAAGTTCGGCGTACCGGAGGTCCTAGCTTCCGCTGACCATTATGTCCTTAACAACTCATCCATGGCGTATTTTGAAGAGGGGCTTTTAGAAGTTTTTTACAGATCTCTGATAATCAAACAATGACCGTAAAATAGTCACTAGACTCCACGATTTTAGCATTTGATGAAAGCCGGCCGTTTTTCATCGTCAATCTTATCTCTCGTCTATTTAAATTCAGTGTTCTGGAAAAATCCACAGTCTCGATTGATTTTCGAACGAGCACTTTACTGGCAGCGGCGTCAACATTTATACCGAGCATGAAACGGTCGATGACAAAAGGCAAAAGGCCTATCGACCAGGCCTGCGAAGGGCACCCGCGCGGTACGCCCGATGGCTCCAATATCTCGTTTATCCTGCTTTTACACTGAACGCCGAAGTTCTTCGAAGTTATTATATCTAAACATCTCCTGCCGATGTCGAAACGCCCGTGTCCAAAAGCGGCGCCGGCCAGGACCGCGGTAAGAAAAGGCCATATAGCGCCGTTATGGTATCCGTTAGGGTCGTAAATGGCGTCCTTAGCGGATACGCTCAGCACTCCCTGCTCAGAAAGTAGATTCTTCTCGGCGTTTTCAAGTACGATTCTAGACGTATTTTCATCCACCGTCTCGAATAACACGGTGAATAACTGGTTAGCAGAATTTATGTCCAATTTTACTTGATCGGACACGTAGCCCAGCCTTTTATACCTGTGCATGTTGGACTTTATTGTTTCGGAAGACATTTTTGCTTCGTCGTAATATCTCCCAGCCAATCTAAGCATATCGGACGCGCAGTCAAACGCCTTTGCCCACAGCGCCTGCAGTTCCACTGAATATTCCCTGTCCAGAGTGTCCATCCAGGTCAACTTCCCAGAATCGTGGATGAGGCCGCCATCTAGCAAACCGATACCGTAAGCGACTGAGTCCTTTATCACTGTCGAAGACTCTCTGAGCATATCAAGATCATGCGTCCAGTCCAGGTATTCTTTTACCGCTATCAGGAAAAGAGCTGGGACATCCGCAGAAAACAGCGACCCACCCGCCAAATTCGGGAAGGCGCCACCCTTTCCAGCGGAACGGATCCTTTTTAAGACGTCTTTTACAAAGACCGCGTTGTTTATGCACAAGAAAGAAGGCAGCACGAGTAGGGCGTCTCTCAGCCAGAATTGGTTGAAGAACGGGAAACCAGCGTATATCTCTTTCATGGAAAAATTGGCATACGATATCATTGCATCCATACAGTCTTCTATGAACTCGCCACTTACACCGCTTACATGTCCGTAGGAAGCGCTCAAGGCGTTTATTATGCTTGCGTGTAGTCTAACGTTTTGCGTGCCGTTTTTTATAGTTTTATAGATAGCATCTTTATCGAGCGCCTTTGTCGACAAGACCACGTTCATACCCTCTCCAGCTCGCACGTGTGCATTTATTACACCAGGCACGTACTTGTTTTCCACTGCACAGTCATCGAAATGCTTGCTGTATCCTTTGTTTCTGGCATAAGCTCCGGGCGAATGCACGCCGTAATATTCCCGTTTTTCGAACTTTCCTGTATCAAAAGCGAGCATAGCCGTAAGGCCATCTAGCCCGATGTCTATGGAGTTGTCCCTTTCCGTGATGTTGTATCTTTTGTTGTCTATAAAGTCCTCCGCCCTGTCTCTTATATTTACTCCGGCCTCAAAAGAAACGTCGCAGTCGAATTCTGGCCGCAACTTCACTAAGAGCGCACCATCTAAGCAGATTGTCTCCTCAATGACCGGACCGGTCTTCGGTCTGAACAGATGCTTTGCGAAGACTGAATTGTAAAAATCCAGTTTAACGAAGTTTTCAGCGGAAAGGAACTCGCCGTTCACCTTGAACGCGAAATAGTCGTAGTATTTTTTATCTCCGTTCCAAATGCCACACCATTTAGAGCCGAACTCGCCGTTGTCGAACCTGAAAAGGAACGTGCCGTTCTTCGCAAGCACGTGGACGCCATCTCCCATGTAGAACATCTTGTCGGTATCCCTTTTATTGTTTTATAGTCGGCATCCAAATGGGGCATAAACCGCGCCTTCGGCCGGAAAGATTTAAATAGTGCAACGTTTTTAAGAAAGTATCAGGAAAAAAGATATGATAATAAACTATCTTATAACGAATGTGAACGCAAAGCGTGAAGATGTGATAACGCCGGACATGCAAGTTGGCGTCGCGCATAATGTGTCCATAACGAACATCGAGAAGGACGAAAAATTCAAAATATTGAAATTCACGTTTAAATTCGATGCTGTCTTCTCTGGCAGCGAATCGAAGGAGCTTGGTAAGATCGTTATAGAAGGCGTAGTGGTCTACACCGGCGGAGAGATAGAAAAGATATATGATCAATGGGCAGAGGACAAAAAGATGGAGACTCCTGTGGCGGAAGAGATATTCCAGGCCAGCCTCAACATAGGGATACTGGAGGCGATGTCGATAGCAAAGCAGATGCAACTTCCCTCGCTTTTACCACTACCGAAAGTGTCCGCGACGTCCAACCCCCAGGAAGAGTCCAAGGACGACGAGCACCGGCACGAAAAGAAATCAAACAAGCCGAAATAAGACGCGGACGCCCTGCCAGACCTTTTTCTTCCCGCTTATAGATAAGTTTTAAACCAAAAAGATTACAATAATAAGATGAAGAAGCTAAGGATAGCTTTCTATACGGATTCGTACCTGCCGGCACTCGATGGAGTGGTAAACTACGTGATAAAGACGCGGCAAGAACTGGAGCGCCGCGGTCATGAAGTCAAGATATTCACCAGTGGGAACAAAGATACAGCGGCCTTGGCAGAAGAAGACCCGAGTGTAGTCGTCTTTACAGGCATCAGCTTCCGTCGCTATCGGCAGTACACTATAGCCGTAAAACCGCATTTCCAAAGAGAAGTAAGCGAATTCGCGCCGCACATCATACATTCCCACACACCGTTTAGCATGGGGCTTCTCGCCGTGCGCGCCAGAAACTTTACAGGAGCGAAACTGGTGAGCACGTACCACACCAATGTCTTTTCTGACAATCTGTTGTCCGATTATCTGTCTTCCAATTCCGTCGTTTTCGGAGTGAGCAAAGCCATACTCCATAGGTATCTGAGATGGTTATACCGTAAAAGCGACCGCGTACTCGCAGCTACACAATATATATTACGCATACTCGCAAGAGAGGGCATAAAAAACACATCTCTCGTGCCGGTCGGGACGGATGTAAAGCACGTGGGCAAAATAATCACAAAAATAGAATCTAGGCGGAGGCTCGGCCTTCCTGCCAAAGACAGGATAATAGAATATCTCGGAAGGATAGGCGCCGAAAAGAACATAGGCTTTCTTGTGAGAGCGGGGAAAAAGCTGGAGTCCGCGGGATTTAGCACCGTAATAGCGGGTAGCGGACCGGAACTACACACCTATATAAATCTCAGTAAAAGAATGGGGCTGAATAATACGAGATTTCCCGGTTTTGTTACCGAAGAGGCTAAAAAGTATTACTATTCATCAGCCGATGTGTTCTGCAATCCTTCGCTTTTTGAGACGCAGAGCCTTGTCGATGTCGAGGCCATGTCGTACGGTGTCCCCATACTCGTGCCGAAGGGCAGCGCGCAGGCAGAGTTTTTGTGGAGAGGAAAATGCGGCGAAGCTTATAAACCGGAAAGCGTAAAGGATTTCGTCGGAAAAGCGCTGAAAATGGCCAAAAATCCGCAGGATTATCGCCCTCGCTACGTCGCAAAAGAATTTTCTGTAAAAAACACGACAGACGTGCTGCTGGAAGCCTACAGCAGCGTGCTAGAAGGCAATCATTAAACTCCGAATCATCTTTAAATATCCCAAAAAACCACCCGATATTGTATGAGCCGCTTTATGCGGAGAGGAAACCGCTCTAATGTAACGGGGTCTCAGACTCAGGCTGCTGTAGACTTTCTCATAAGCTGGGGATGGGTGATAGCCGTAATAGTCGTTATAGTGATAGTACTGCTGGAACTCGGCATTTTCAATTCTCCGAAGCCACAGAACCTCATAAGCGGTTTCAAAACTATAGGCGTGGCCGCGTCCGCGACGAATGGCACTTTGACCGTAATCGAAGTCTCTAACAATTTTGGAAACACTGTAACGATAGACAACATAATCGCTACTATAAACGGCCAAACGTACTCGGGCCTCCAGTGTGCGACGACTGAGATATCAACTGGCGGCACGGCTCTGTGCAGATTAAGAGTGCCGATAAACGCTTCTGCGTTCTCGATGAATGTCGGCATAGAATATACGCCTGTGAATTCCCAGATCGCACTGTTCTCGAATGGGACTATATCCGGCCAAACGTTCGCCGGAGCGCTGGCCCTCAATTCAGAAAGCCTCTACTTCGAGGCCGAGAACCTGCCGTCAGGTGCGCAGTGGGCCGTGACCGTAGACGGCGTGACTAAAAAAGAGACGGTCAGCTCCCTACCCGGGGGGAATGCGATATCGTTTTCCCTACCGTTTGGCACATACCAATATAATATAAGTAATGCGAATTATTCCCTTTGTGCTCTCCTGCCGCCTGGAGTGCCAGTCGGTAACGCCTCGACCGGCTCATTGGTGCAAGTGCAATTTACCGGTACTTGTACGACAGAATTCGTGGAATCTAGGCTGCCACCAGGCTATACTTGGTCTGCAACGTATGACAACATAGCCAACACATCAAGCTCGACTACGTTAAAATTCACTGTCGCGCTTGGAAATTTTCAGTACAGCTTGCCTACCGATTCTAACAGCTCCAGCAACGGAAGATGTACGACTTATTATTCTCCAGCGCCATCATCCGGTTCTCTGCAGTCTGGAGACATCCTTAGCGTCACGTTTTCCAATTCTACATCGTGCACTACTACTTTCACCGAATCCGGTCTTCCGACGGGCTACACATGGACAGTGCTCTACAACGGCAAGAACGGCACTTCTCCGACAGGAACGATGATAAACATAACCGCGATAGGCGACAAAATCTATCCTTACACCGCGTACACATCGTCAGGAATATTCTGCAACGCCTCTGGAGCAACCCAAGCAGGTACGGTGGCCGCTATCTCGGTATGGACGTGCTACACTACATTCAGCGAAACCGGTCTTCCGGCAGGTTATACGTGGAGCGTGACATATAACGGCGTGCAGGGTTCGGCCTCTACAGGCAGTCTTATACGTATAGCCTTCACGGGATCAGGAAGCTACGCGTACTCTGCGTCTACTTCTGGCGGCCTTTCGTGCACAGCGTCCGGAAACGCGCAAGCCGGCACAAACGTAACGGTCTCTGCATGGTCGTGCACCACGACGTTCTACAATAAGGGCCTTACTTCCGGCTACACGTGGTGGATAGACTACAATGGCGTGAATAAGACCGCTTCTACGTCTTCTAACATAACTTTCACGACTTCTTCGAGCGCTTATTCTTACTCCGGTGCGGTCGAAGACCTGTCTTGTGCGGCATCAGGCAGCGCGCAGAGCGGACTCGTAGTCTTGCCTGCATGGCGCTGTGTTACTGCATTCACCGAATCCGGCGCTCTTGCCGGCCTTACGTGGAAAGTCACGTATGACGGTACACAGAATTCGAGCATCGCCCCCGCAAACGTCACGTTTACGACTAGCCTTCCAATCTCGACGTCATCATTCAGTGTAAGCGTGAGTTCTAACAAATCAGCGACTTTGAACTGTTCTACTAATTATTCCCCGTCGCCTTCTAGCGGCTCTGCTGTCCCAGGCTCCACTACTGCAATAACTTTCACGCACACAACTACTTGCACGACGATGTTTAAAGAAGAAGGGCTCCTTCCCAGCCATACG
>JAKATQ010000034.1 GCA_021818665.1 Nanobdellota archaeon
TCAAACGTATCTGCTATTATGGCGCCACTGTTGGCGCTCATCATAGCGCCGCCTATGGCTTGAGCGATGCGGGAACCTATAAGAAATACATCTGTGTTGGCTAAGCCACAGAAGAAAGAACTTACCGCAAAAATCAGAAAACCGAAGTTGAATGTGCGCGCTCTACCGTATATATCTCCTATCCTGCCGAATTGGGTCATAAATACCGTTACTACGAGAAGATACGCAAGTATCACCCAGATTATTGTTAGGAAATTAGAATTTAGACCGCTTACTATAGTCGGAAACGCCAGAAGGACTATGGTGCTGTCTATAGCCGCCATCATCGTTCCCAAGACGACGATAGCTAATACAATGTTTTTCCTTTCCATCGCTTTATATTGTGAGTTTATCGCTCTTAATAAGTTTATGCTGCAAGATACTAGACAAATGGATGGATCATCTATATATAGAATTTTATAACTATGTTTAAGTAAAGAAAACATTTAAATATCCTTTGGTTTCTTTATTAAGCTATGACCGATAAAGTACATCTGGATGATTTACTGGATACAGACAAATCTCAAAAAAAGACGGAGAAAGGCAGGCTAAACCGGTTTTTAGACAAGTTAGCCATATTCAGACACGACATTTACGACATAAAAGTGCCATTAGCGTTGTGCGCCACTACAGAGACTTCAGACCGTTATCTCACATATATAATAATAAAATCTGGCGTAGGCAGTGAAGGAAATCCAATGGCCTTGGCGTTCATGCAAAACTTTGGAGTAGTCCCTGGTATGCTCTTATCTGGACTTGCTGGACTCGCAGCTTATGCCGTTTCTGGGAGCATGATAGACAGCGTAGCGAACGGTGCAGTGCCGCGGAATTCGTTTGTAAAAGCGGCTCTTTATGGTGTAGGGGCTAGCGAGGCTTTAGTTACTCTTAACAATTATTTTGTCTGGACTCAGTCTACTAATAGCGTTTTCAATCAAATCGCACAAAATTATGGAGAGCCCACTCTGTTGAATATTTTCCTTGCGATACCAATGCTTTGCATGGCGGCGACTGCCGGCTACTATGCGATTAAGAATACTATAAAGGCGCATAGAGCCCCAAAAAATGCGTCGCCGATCGCTTAAATTGGTTATTCCCATCGATGATACGCAGGATGACCTTCTCTTACGGCTACAAAGATGCCAGTAGCTTTTGCTGTTATTACGCCGTCGGCTTCTAAAGTTGTCTCTATCTCCGCCTTATTATCATAGACATTGATAGGCTTAGCTTTCAGGTGTAGCATCTTGTCGATCGGCGTCGGTTTTAAGAACGTCACAGTGTATTGGGCCGTTACCGTAGGCGGGATCTCGGTCTCGCCGCGTTTTTTCATTATATAATAAGCCGCTGACCAGTTGCTGTGGCAGTCCAAAAGCGTCGATATTATGCCCCCACTAAGGATCTCCTTGAAAGCGTGATGGTATTTTTTGGGCTTCCAGTCTGCCACGACGTAGTCTCCCGACGGTCTACTTTTTATTCTTAGCCCGTGCTTATTAGCAGGACCGCAGCCAAAACATATGCTGTGTGGTGCGTAACGGTCCTGTAGGCTTTTCTCTAGTTTGCTCATCTCTTGATTAAGCGACCTTAAAATATAAACTTTCAATCAAATTTTGATGGCACGCGTTGCCGATCCTTTTTCTCATCGACAAAGCTTATCTTTATGAATTTACCACTAGTTTTGATAGTTTTACAAAATCCACGATGATTTATGTTCATAAAATCAGACGATGCTACACTGTGCTGTGACATTAATCTAAAGAGCCCCGTCATCGCATCGCGATTGTATTCGTATATCGAAAAAATTCCGCCCGGATTCAAGTGTCGAAGTATATAGGGTATGCTTTTATCTCGGTCTTTCCAATGGTGAAAAGACATCGAACTAGATATAAAATCAAAGTGGCGCTTAAACGGTATATCACGACTGCTACCTTGTTCAAATATCGGGCCGAAGCCGTGTAACTTTGCCGTTTCTTTTCTCGCCGATTTTATCATATAAATCGAAGGGTCTATCCCATAAAGTTTGGCTTTTGGCAGCCTGTTAGCGAGATTCAGCAAGATATAACCCTCACCGCATCCTATATCCAGAACAGAACTAGGTCGATGCGTGATTACGTCTTCAATGACATACGAGTATATTTTCCTAAGGAACAGTTTAGCGGAAACAGAATAAATTCGAGACGTTATCTTCCCAAATCTCTCCTCCCCAGCCTTATAATAGTCCATAGTAATTTTACGTACTAATCTATAATATAGATAATCCTATTAAACAAAATATATTAAAAGAACGCTGATCCACCATATCATATGGATATACAACACAACAAAGAAGAGAGGTTCTACGTAAAGACGGCACATGGAGAAGCTGAGCTTCTCTATGATGTCAAGGATGGCAAAGTGATGAGGATATATCACACTTTCACGCCAGAAGAAGACCGGGGAAAAGGCATCGCAGAAAACCTAGCAGAAGAAGCTTTCAAGTTCGCGGAAAAGAACGGCTTTAAAGTGCGCCCAGATTGTCCTTACATAACGCACTTCGTGGAAAAGAACCCTAAATTCCAGAGGTTCATAACAAAGCGCTGAATATCGTTCCGACAATATAACTGCCTCAATACTATTTATGGTCTTTTCTTATCGCTTTTAATTCTTCGTGCACTATTGTCTTGAAAGTTCTGAATCTCTTATCATTTTCCTTGAACAGCCTAGTCGCCGCTAAAAATAGCAATAAAAGTCTCATTCTCCTAAGACGATAAATCTCATTTTCAGTAAGCTGACGATAACCAGTGGCGACGCCGTTGGAAAATTGTTTTCTTGATAAAGGTATGCTACTGCTGGCCAAATCAAACATCGGATCGCCGCCTACTAACATGCCCGGGTTTATCAGAACGTAGCCATTCGGCTTTCGTAATATAAGGACGTTTTTGTCAGAAATTGCACCATGTATGAGTCTGGATTGGTTCAAATTGAGAGTTTTATTATATATTGTATTCTCATAGACTCTATCTATAATGACTCTCCCAAAAGCCTCTTCTGCCGCCTCCTCATCGAGTGAAGATCTTGTGTATCTTTCCAGTGCCGCGAGCCAAGACTCGTCTTGGAAGTCGAATCCTTGCCCTACAGCACCGAAGCCGACGACCTCTATGTTATGCAAATTCCTAAGAATCGTGCCAACGGCGACTCCTGCAGAATAAAACGTCTTTGATGATAGTTCTGTCGGCGGATTGCCGGAGAGATTTTCTATGATCTCGTATATGTATGGTAATGCTCTCTTGGAGATATCATAAGCCAGCACTTTCGGAGCTCTGATACCGTTATCCCACATGTTACGATATACGAATATTTCATTTGCAAGTCTTTCATCCGCTGATATCCTAGCAAGAAATTCTTTTCCTTCCGCCGTTTTAATGAGCAAATCGACATCATCGTTGTCTGTTTTAATCAATCTTAAATCACTTGCTGTGATTTCAGAGCGCCCCAATATCTCTTTAGACAATTTCTCTAGATTACTTAGGATAGAATAATAAGCATCTGAATGACCTGGATTCTCAATGCGGAAATTTTGAGGTATTCGTATCATGTTACTGAACGGGTTCCTTAAGTAAGTTCTTTCCTCTCGAATAGTAAAAGTCCACCTATTGTAGAAAAAACGAAATAGACGATCATTATAGTTATCCCTTCCGGAATTGTTGCGTAATACAGTGTTGAATTGAACGCTCTCGGGTCTATCCTCGCACTATTTTGTGCCGCGATATGAGCAGGATACGTCGATTGCAGCACGTTGCTGTATATGCTTGCTCCGTAGGTTACTATGAACCACGGTTCAACGCCAGCAAGATTTGCGACTAACGTCTGCACTATGGAGAATACGAAAAGGAAAAGTATTACGGTAACAAGAATAGACATAGAATTAGTTTTGAAGAGAGAGCTAAAAAAGAACGTTATGCCCATGGCGGTCACGAGATACAACAATACGAATGCCAGCGATTCTAAAAATTGGTAAGGGATTGCTGAATAGCCGAAGTAAAAGATGGCGTTTCCTGCAGTGATTGCGAAGAACATCCCTATCATTATCAGCGAGGCTACTAGGGCGGCGACCCACTTGCCTATATATATAGACGACCTACGTATCGGATTGCCTATCAGAAAATAACCCGTCTTGTTCTGAAATTCGCCCGATATCGCATCTCCGCCGAAAAACACGGCTGATAGGATCACTATGAAACTTATTGTGCCACCCCACCAAATAGAATAAAAGGACAGAGGGGACGACAGCACGCTCTGCGGCCTGAAGTATCCTATTACGCCCGTTAATATCGCGCCTATAATAACCGTTATCAGGAGAAGGATAAAGAATCTTCTAGATCTGAAATAATCCATAAAGGCGTATTTGAAGATGATAAATGTTTGCATTAGCGCGCCCGGGACGATGTTCCTTGCGCCAAATTCTTCATTTTCCGTATTAGACGCTCTCCTTGAACATGTTTAGATACGTCTCTTCCAAAGCCGACGCGGCAGGTCTGAAGACGATTAAGCCTATCTTCATTTCAACAAGTTTTTCCAGGAGTTTTTCCTGTTTTGATGGTCCCCCCACGAGTTTTATATCAATTCTCCTTGGACCAAGTGCGCGTATGCTCGAGACGCCGTCAAGTGCTCGTATCCTATTTAGCGTAACCGTGCTTAAATCTTTGGTTACTGTTATCTCTATCACGCTTTCGTCCTTGCCGGAAAACTTAGATACTATGTCATTTATCTTGCCATAAGCCAGTAGCCTCCCATGGTCTATCATCGCCACTTCATCGCATATTTCTGATACTTCGGACAGTATATGGGAACTCATAAATATAAGGCGGCTCTCGCTCTTCAGGTCCTTTATTATCTCTCTTACCTCACTCATACCTCTTGGGTCCAGACCGCTAGTAGGTTCGTCTAGGAGTAGTACGTGAGGATCGCCTATCAGAGCCGCTGCTATGTTTATCCTTTGTTTCATGCCTTTAGAGAACTTCCCGACTTTCTTGCCCATCCACTCCGCCATTTTCACCTTTTCAAGCACTTTGGTGATGCTACTTTTCCGTTCGCTAGCCGGTACGCCTCTTATCTCCGCTATCATCGTAAGAGCTTCTCTTGGAGTGAGTGAAGGATATATTTCGGGGACTTCTATCAATGCCCCGCATGAAGAGAGGGCCGTCTTTTTGTCTTTGTGCGAATCTAAGCCATTTATCAGCGCTCTACCGGAAGTGGCTCTTACCATATCCGTAAATATCTTAAGCGTAGTAGTCTTGCCAGCGCCATTTGGACCAAGAAACCCCACGCACTTTGTGCCTTCTAGCTTTAGGTTTAGGTCCGAGAGCGCTGTAAAGTTTCCATACTTTTTTGTAAGGTTTACGGCCTCTATAGAGAAATCTGGCATCACAGATATACGGATTTTTAGTATAATAAGGTTAAGCTTAGTATTTTTATAGTAGGGATTTTATATAAAACTATACAATCATACATGGAAAAACCCGCTGGGAATTCCCGCTTAGAAGCCGTACTATCCAATGAAGAGTTAAATCCGCTATCAAAACAAAAATTCCGCTTTCTAAAGACCATACTATCCGAAACCAACCGTTCCCTCAGCAAATCGATGAAATTCGTGATGTCCGCCGTGACTTTGGGCGTTTTTGACGCGCTTGGCGGTGGAAAAAACCCTATTTTTCCTGAGATAGGCGATGCCATAGCTCAACACTTGCCTTCAACCATACAGTATTATGTCCCTTTATTCGGAGGGAACTTTTATGAAGGTGCACTTTTGATGGCGGACGCAGGGCTTGTGATGTGGAGCCTGTGGGATCGGAGATGGCGAAAGAGAAGAAACCTGCTCGGCGCATTGATGACGCCGGCACACGCAGCTACGATGGACTACTCTTCGGCAGCCATATCTGCGGGAAAGCTGGATGCTCTGCCACTCAATCCTGGGGATTATATGTGGCGTTACAGTGCTTATCATAACACTATAATGGAGAAAGTAGTAGACTTTGTTAACGCCCCATCGCATCTTATCCCAGGGGCGATACAGGGGTACGATCTCGCCATATATTTAGCTGTGGCGTATACAAGTATACAGGTTTTTATCTCCGGGTACAAACACTTTAAGTTTAAAAAGAGAAGAGATAAAAAGCTCTATGAGAAAAACTGTGCCCACTGAGAGCATCCAAATCAGATGCCATGACTTTTGACGATTATTTTCCTTGGATTTACGTCAGTTATTTACATTATCTTAGCAATGTTTATTCCTTAGAACAGAGTTTGCACCAAAAGTCTGTACATCCGGTCACACGAGCCGTTTATCTAATAGACGATACTATAAACTATGCTGTTAAGATAGCTCTGCAGGCATACGGACACCGCATAATCTAGACATGATTTGTCGTATGCAACACCACTTATTGTCTTTGAGATCGTCTTATATTAATGCGTTGCGGCGGCGACTAGAGTCTCATTCGATCAATTTAACCGAGCGTCCTTGGCCGGAAAACCGTGGGCTTAGCGGGTAGTCTAAAGCTTTATTATTGCTTCGGAGGAGCTTATTACCGAAGAGACATCACCGCCTGAAAGGCAGTTATAAGGTCGGCAGTATCTAAATCTTATCCACGTGAGATAAACCGGCGTAGACGGCGTGCCTCCATTATTACTTGGGCCGATGAACGTATAGGTCTGGTTGTATGTATTGGTGTTGGCCTGCAGATTATAAATCGGGGAGCCGTAATTGTAATAAAATACATAAGGTCCATTATCTGCGGATACACCGCCACTGGACGCTCCCGTAGCAACTACGGTAAAGACATTGTTATATTGGTCGTCTGTCACGCCTGTATTGTACGTATACTGACTGTTTGCATAGCTGGCGTAGATAGTGTTTGGATTGGAAGAGTGTCCTTCTGAGAAACCGTTCGTCTGGCCGGTGCCGCTGAGAGTCGTAGTATACGTATATCCGATAAATTGACCGATATTGGACGTAGAGTCATTGAGCATCCCATTAATGTCCAAGAAGCCTTGGTTAGACCCGGTGACCTCCCCGAAGCCGCCTCGGGAAACATTATAGATGGCGCCATAAAATCCGGTGCTGGAGCCTGCGCCCAGTTCCATGCCATTTCCGCTACTGCTCAGACTATGCTGGTTGCCTACAAAACCCGATTGGCCATTAAAAAGGGTCGTCGTGCCGATTATAGTGTGCCAATTGGTTGGCAAAGAGCTTATATCGCAGAAGTTCTGGTAAGCAAGAAAGACACTTGCGCCGTCGTCCTCTGTCGGCCCGAACCAGCAAGGGTTTTGGCCGGTGTTCGCACTGTTCAACAGATTGTTAGACCTTGAAGCGAAGCCGAGATAGACCGTAGTCGTGCCTCTTGGATAACTTCCATCGAGATAAAGCCAATACAAGCTATTATAATAGGCATAGTTGGGATATGTCTCCAGCCAAGAATTTATAATGTTGCCGTTAGAATCCAGGAATTGGACATTGGTCAGGTTCTGTTGCTCATAGTTTATATAATTATTGCTATTTATGTCCAAAAGAGGATTCTGAGGGCCGCTGGAAGCGAGATTGGCGAGATGGAGGGGAACTACGTATTGGATGCCGTTTGTGTTGTAATACTTTGGCGGAGAAAAAGAAAAGACGGCCGAAGAAGTGCCGGCCACGACGTATTGAGCGCTGGCGTTGACGATTATACCGGAAGCGTTCTGCGCGGATGTGTAGGCTGGGAAGTCGCCTGCGATGGTGCATGCTGTGCAAGTAATGGATGTGCCGCCTATACCGCCTCCTCCTCTGGGCGAATAAACGTCATACGTTACGCCCCAAGGGAATATCGAACTGTTACCGACCCATTCCGCTGCTCCGCTCTCTGAAAATGCAGTCGTGCAGGTCCAGTCTCCATTAGTTATAGTGTCGTTGGTGCCGGCGACGAAGGACGGACCGGAATTGTCGTCCGTACAGGAGTATGCGGACATGCTATAGTGGGTCTGGTAGTCGCCGGGGACCTTGCCAAGCTCTATCGTCGCGCCGACGTTGGCTGTGCCGGTATTGGACGGATAGCCGATTGACCAGGTGCCGGAGCTGTAATCGGAGGTGGAAGGACCGAAGGCGAAGTAGTTGTGGCAGTACCAGTTCGGCGTCACGGTGGAGCCCGCGACGGCCGTCGAGGCGTTTATGCCGCAGTTGTAGGAGCCCATGAAGCCTGAATATGGGTATGTGCCGGGACCGGTGTTTATGGTTATCGGACCGCCGACGCTGTTGGAGCCCGTAGGGTCGAACGTGACGGCCCACGAACCATTGGAGTAATCGGAAGTGGAAGGAGAGAACAGGAAGGTTGTGGTGCAGTACCATACCGGAGTCGTGGAGGCACCTGCCTGCTGGGTGCCTGAGGCTGTGCACTTCAGGGTCTCTATGCCTCCGCTGTAGGAGTAGATTTGGGGACCGTTCTGGGTGAAGGTTATGTTGGACGCGGTGGAGGCTGTCTCGTTGACGCCGTTGTAGTATATCCACCAGGTGTAGCCCGACGGCAAGCCGGTGTCGTAGAAGGTAGTCGTACACGGCCAAACGGGATGGACTACCGAGCCGGCCTTGACATTGGAGCCGGAGGAGGTGCACTTCAGGGTCTCTATGGCTCCGCTGTAGCCTGCCGTCGCCGGGGCGGTGGAGAAAGTTATGTTGCTGGAAGTGGACTGGGACGAGTTTGTGGAATCATAGTCTATCCACCAGGCATAGCCGGGAGGAAGGTTGTTTGTGCCTCCAACGAAGATCGTCGCGCATACCGTAGAATGGGTGATATTCACGGACAGGGAGTTGCCGGCTACGACGGTGCCTGAGGACGGCGTAGGGACATAGGAGGTGGTGCAGCCGGACGAGGAGTTACTCTGAGGGCTTGGGATGGAGAAGGAATGGGTGCCGGGACCTGAGATTATGCCTATGGTCGCAGACGAAGTGGGGCCTCCGCTCAAGCCGTCGTAGGTGAGCTGCCAGCCGGACGAAGGGAGCAATCCGCTCTCGGTGAACGTGGTGTAGCAGAGAGTAGAGTCGGAAAAGCCGACTCCCAGGGTGCTTCCGGTAGGGAGTGTACCGCTTGCAGGGCTGGGGACGTACGTGGAGTTGCATCTTGAAGAGGAGTTTTCCAGGGTGTTTATAGCGTAGGAGTCGTATCCAGGGGTCGCTTTGAAGGATATGGTGTTTGTGGCGGACTGGTTGAGGGTGCCGTTATAGACGACTTTCCACTGATAGCCTTTGGGGAGGCCGGATTCTATGAAATAGGTGGGAAGAGGGGTCGGTATGGGGACGTTCGATAAGGGGGTGGATATGGCGCCTGTGGTGGAGAGGTTCTGGGGGAACGGGCTTGTCTGTGGCGCGTATATGAGGGTTATGTGGGCAATGTAGCCTTGTGGATAGGTGCCGTTTACGTAGCAGAAGGAGGTCTGGCCGGCCGGCACTATGGAGGGCACGCAGTAGTACTTGGTGTAGTTCACGTTGCTGTTGCTAAGTATCATGTATACGGCTTCTATCTTTATGGAGGAGGATTGGGGGTTGGATACGGTGAACTCCAATACGCTGCTGTTTGCTGCGGCTGCTGTCACTGGCGTGGCCGAGAAACCGGTTATTATGGTCTGGGGGAGGGTGCTCCTGGGCGAGAACAATCCCAGATAGAAGAGGACTATCAGTACTAGGACTATGACGACGATTATCCAGACATACGTAGAGAGGAACTCGGTGGCCACCTGGAAACGCTTGTT
>JAKATQ010000035.1 GCA_021818665.1 Nanobdellota archaeon
TCCGATCTCAGTCTTTAAGATATATCCAACTTAGTCCGATATTTCCTGAGCATTTAAACAAGATCTCGCTAGGTATATATAGATACGATGCTTCTACCAATTACTTCAGCATTTCCCCATCTGTTTACTTGAATTCTTCAGATTTCAATAAAGTCAATATTTCCTTTACGCAGAGCGCTTTTAACATCGCATTCTCTCTAAGCATGGAAACCAACCCTAATTCAAGCCGATGCAGTATCAAAAGCGTGACAGACTCGATACAAGGCATAGACTTACAGCCTTCGATAAACGAGAGTGGAATAATAAACGGCGCCTCTTTCGTGTTTTCTCTTAGATTAAACAGCGAAGATATGGTATCTGAATACAACATATCCCCCTATGACGTTGTTTTATACAAATGCGATGAGAAAAATTCTAGCTGGATCAAGCTATCTACAAATATTGTCATCTTGCAAACAGGAATAGTGACTTACTCAGCCAATTCAACGTCGCTTTCTAATTATGAGATAGGCACCTTTTCGTCTGCTACACAAAACATTACAAACACCACAATAACCACAATATCCGAATCTGGATTGCCTTACGGACACGCATGGAATGCGACTTATGACGAGATGACCAAGTCCAGCACGACTCCGAACACCATGTTCTTTAATACGCCGGCAGGCGACTATCCTTTCATAGCGTATAACTTCACGTATCCTTCATCTTACTTAAACGCTGGATGCACCACCACCTATTACCCGAGTAATTTTAAAGCAGGATCGCCTCAATCGATTGCTGCAGGCTCGCGAATTTCAGTGACATACATGAACGCTAAAGTATGCTCACCGGCGCCGATCACCTCCTCTAAGGAGCACTATTACATATACGCTATATACCTTATCGTGATAATAGTGGTTATAGGCACGTCATATGTGCTTAGAAAGAAATTTCATCCAAAGAGAGCCCATTCAAAGAAATAAGAACGAGAGAACAATCTTCCATCTATATTTGCAGCGCCTCGATAGCAAATCTCATAGAATCGAATCTTATCAGCGCTAAGCCGGTAGATGCTCTAAATGCAGAGGTGAGCGGATAACACTATTGCAAAATTGGCCCCCCATCCGTTAAGGAGAGCTATCTCAAAAATTTGATGGCTAACTTTGGGAGAAATCCAACGTAATTTAAAGATTTTGGACAAAGATGTGATATATAGGGCGCTTTTTAAGCCCCCGGCCCGGATAAATGCTATTTAAATCTAGGGATTATTACTTTCTTGTAAAGGGACTTATGCTGAACAAGCGTACGCAGATAGTCATAGGTATCGCAGTATTGATAATCTCCGCGGCATTCCTCCTTGTCGGTATAGAGTTCGCCCAATTGCAAGGGCTTCTATTCCAAAATGGCGCAAATTCTCTGCAGTTGTTTGCGAACAACATCGCCGCGGTACAGAACTCGCTCTATTTAGCCCCAGATTCGATGCAGATAAGCATAGCAGGCAACAATTCGTTGTGTACGTGGAGCCCAGCTATAGACGCGTACTCGTGTGGCGGTGGCTCTAAAATAGAGAACGTGTCTTATGCTGCAGGGCCTACGCTAGATGCCGGCCAAAACACGTTTAGCGCGGCGCTTTGCTTTATGGTCGGCCTAGGGCCTAAAGTGCCGACTTCTGCGGCTAAAGACGCCGCGAGCGCCGCTTCTGATGCCGGAGAATTCACTTCGAGCGCCGTTTCCAATGCCGGAGAATTCACTTCGAGCGCACCTGAAGGAGTCTTTTCTAGCACAGCGGAAGGAACCTTCTCTAGCACAGCTGAAGGAGTCTTTTCTAGCACAGCGGAAGGAACCTTTTCGAGCACAAATCCTGGCGTGCTGGCGTCATCTACTCAAGCGACGAGTGCCGTTCTTGCTGAAGACGGTGCGAGTAAAGTGGCAGAAGAAGCGGCGGTAGTGGACCAAGCCGCAACAGAAGGCGCATCGATAGTCGAAGCGCAGGACGGAGTAGTAAGCCAAGCCCAAGCTCCATCGGAATTGTCAAGGACACCGTTAAATCTAAAAACCGTATTCACATTTTTCAAAAACCACCCTATAGTGACCAATCTAGTATTCAACATAGTAGAACCGGTTGCAGTCTTCTATTTCGGTGCCGAACTTCCCAACATAGTAAGCGCACTACAGACGGTTTACAATTACGGCCAAGACAGTGTCAGCGCGCTGCATGGCACTACGATGGCGGTCGTTAACGTCGTACTGTCAGCTTATGATACTGCAGCGCCCATAAGTCCGCAATATGCAGCCTTCAATCTAGAACTTCAACGATACTCCCAGACAGTGCTTTCGTTAAATGAGTTGAACAGTCTCCAACCTTCCATAGCCACCTATAATACCATTCATGACGTAGTAAGCGAGACTAACGTACAGCAGGACCAGTTGAATCAGCTTGCGGGTTATTTGAGTAGCACCACACAAACAGCATTTCCATATTCTGCGCCGACCGCAGGTGTTAGTGTGCCGTCCTCTATCGGCTCACCGAACTCTTTTATAGGCCCCGCATCATTCAGCGGACCGGGAGACCCAATATTAGGCTACGCCGCCTTCTTTGTCGAGGATTCATTTTTAGTATACGCTAGGACAGCCAGCTGCCTCGGTAGCCTCCCGTCAGGAGTAAGCATACACGAACCGGCAAGCGATCAGCTAAGCCAAATGGCTTCATCCATCGGCGCGCTCACATCATTAATAAACGTTTATGTTAAACTTAATTTGGTAACTCAAATAGGAACCTATTTTATTGGATACGGTGGAGAAATTTACGTTAATGGTCAATCTAGTGGCAGACCCACAATTGCAGGGGCGCCAGTAATATCCGACCTATCAGATCTCTGTAGTATAGCCCAATCCGCAGCAGAGCCCGGCTATACCCTGAAGACGCTCATCTTCCCCGCAGGCAACGGCTCGCTCTCGTTTTCGATAAACCAAGGCCTTTACAACACTATGTGTTCCCCACAGGACCAACTATATCCAAAGACTTTGGGTGCTTTCGTGAATCAGGCATTAAATTTAAAAGCCGGAGAATCGAAAAACATAAGTATTCTCCTTCCCCCCCAGTATGCGCTCGGTATATCCAATTCTTCTGGAGAAAACACTCTCTGTATTTTCAGGCTTTTCACCGACGGCTATGGGTCGCCGATTATGACAAAGGGTAATTATATCTACAACACATACGGCCCATCGTTTGGTTTAATGCCTAAATATTTTTCTGCAATAACAGAATACGGCTTGCCGGTTTCGTGTATAAACCTAATGAATATAACCAACAGCGCAGAAACGATTAACTTTACATCGACTTGGAACTATTCAAAAGCGGGCTTTTACATTCCAAATGCTACATGGCCAACTATAAGAATCAGTGATGCATTGGCCAAAGTCTACCCGGCATACGCGTTTTTTATAAATAACGCTTCGGAGTTAGGCTTTTCTATACCGCTCGGAGTATACTCTAACCCGACACAGCCTCAAGCCTTAAACCCTATCTTCCAGTCTACAGCTAACTTTATAGGTGGACCTGGCATACAGAGCAGTATTATCCCCGGGATAGATTCGCCGGTAGTTAATTTCCTGGCAGGAGCCGTACAAAAACAGGCCCCTAGATTGCAAGCCTCTTTCAGCAATACGCTGGTGAATTTTGTCCTCAACGCTATCACAGGTAGCATAGGCGATAGCAGTTTAGATTATTATCCTACGACATACACCAATGTGACTTTTCAGATAACCAAAGGCTCGCCGGTGACGGTAGTATACGGTGTATCGACCACCCCGCTTGCCATGAAGTTCGAAAGCGATACTTTATTATTTGGAGTTTCTCCATACACTTATAACAACTTTGATGGCTCGTACATAACTAAAACGCTCGGGCTCGCGAGTTACGGTTTTCCCGGCATAGGTTGATTAATGGCACTTACACAGTTGATGGCTTTCGTGAATGCGGGCATACTCATAATATCTTTCGCCCTCTTACTGATAGTATTGTCATTTAATGTATCACAGATAAACAGTGTAGCCGTGTTCGCGAATGCTAAATCTGTAGCGTCAGCACTGGGGACCCGCTTCATAACCTCACCGAACTGTTTCGCCTACAAACTCAATATGGAGTACTACAACAACAATTCGGATGTCCAGGGAGGCCCATTGTACTCAGCTTCCGATACAGAACCAGACGTAATCGATTCCAGTAAATTCGTCGCATCGAACTTCTTATCCTGCGCACAGTACATCTATTTCGCGGGAGCTACACAAGTGCCTGTTCTGACTACGGGCCTAGCGGCCATAACCGGAATATCCTTGACGTTGGTCGACACTCAAAACCCCTCAAATCTCGGCCCGACCGGTTCCGTCACGATAAATAATTATAACCAATTGAATTTTGGTAGCAAATTCTATGCGCTACAAAACGCCATACAGTCGTTCGCTACGAATGCAGAATACGTAGCGATGGGCGTGAGTATAGCTGCTAGCATAGCAGTCCAGATAGCAACCGGCGGATCGGTGAATTTCAACCTGATACTCGCAATAGGGTCTAACAACAAAGACAGCGTGCTTCCGCAATACGCAGCAATCTCTCTCTTGGGTTCAGAAACTACATACACGCAGACGTTTCCGGTGACAATAGAGTACACCAATTCGCAGGACCAGCCATTGTATCAAGACAGTGGCACTCTGTATGAAACAATAACCTACGGTTTATCGCCATATGCTTAGCGGAATTTTCGGGTCTAAAAGAGGGCAGATAACGTTACTAGACATGGTGATAGTGCCTATAATGGCTGTAGTACTGTCACTGCTGGCTTACTACTTTTTAAACAGCCAGACTGCGAGTCTTTTGACGACCGTAAACCAGGAGCCTACTATAGAAGCGTGCAATTTCGCCCTCGAAGGGCTATTCGGCAATTATTACGTGCATACCACCGCTGCACTGACGGAACTCCAGTTGCTTTTCCCAAGCCAGTACCAGACCGCATTGTCTCAGTCTTCCCAGCAACTGAGTGCCAATTGCGGTCCAACTTGTAACTTAGGTTATACAGTGCTATCTAGCTCACTGTCAAATTATTCTTCGCTGTACCAGGACTTCATAAACTATTTCTCTTCGTTTTCCATAAGTACGTTCCAAACGATAAAAAACAACAACATACTTACACTCAAAAATATAGGGATGAGCGTTTATCTCAACCAGATACCGAGTGGAGTATCCAGCTCTACAACGTGCGCCCTGTCGGTTTACAATCCGGAGAACCCTTCCAAACCTTATACAGTTTATGGAGTGCTAAGCTGATATGTCAACCAACAAACGCGGCCAGGCAAACATCATAGTGCTCGTCGGCATGATAGCAGCCGTGATATTCGTCCTCTACAGCGGATTCACCTATATAAACACGATAGGCCTTAGCTCCCAGATACAGATAACGGCGCAAAACAGTATATATCAGACCCTTGCCGCAAAAGATTATATCATACAGCAAGCGAATTACCTATTCGATGAAGCGCAATTATTCGACGCATTCTCCATAGCTCCAAACTCTTATTCTATTGGAGGGCCGCAAGCACAGACCGGTAGTAGTGC
This sequence comes from Nanobdellota archaeon, assembly GCA_021818665.1. Taxonomy (GTDB): domain Archaea; phylum Nanobdellota; class Nanobdellia; order Parvarchaeales; family Parvarchaeaceae; genus Parvarchaeum. The sequence goes on from JAKATQ010000035.1 coordinate 5,594, forward strand.
AATACCTCTAGGAGGAGGTGGTGGCGTAATAAGTCCTCCCGGGCCAGGCGGGGCACCGATAAACTGTGGTTATATAAATACATCCACGCGGCTCCCGTTCATCCCTATAAGTCAGCTTTATTATTGGCATATTTCTAGCGGCGATGTGACTTGCCTGCCTGATAATCAGGAGATACTCTTTGGTCTAAAATCTCTACTAAATTCATCCCGGTTTTCCATCGTAAATGATAGTCATTCTCCCATACAGTCGTTTTTGGACATAAATCTAACGCGACTCGCCCAGCCCGGTGATGTGTTCGCAGGGAGTTTCTCCGCGCCGTATCTAAACTACTCGTATTCTATAGTCTACAACAGGACCGATCTTCAGAATGTTTCTGTTGATATATACGAAACGGTGTGCACGGCATCCTCTCCGACATGCAGCCTTCTTGAGGTGTTCAACGGCACTGTGGGCGACGTTGCGAATCTACAGGGGTACCAGTTCATAATCAACCCAGAACCGGACGTTCTATACGGCGTGCTGTCCCAGTCGACGGCCACATCCGGCTTCTTCAGCGGAGCCAGCGTAAACGATCAGCCACTTTCTCCGGATTCGCAGTTCACTCTGCTTACGATGCCAGACGGGACACAAGTAGTCATATACGATACAAAAGTAAATAACGTACCGTACTATTATCTAACCCCACTGTTGTACACCAATTCTTACACGTTAACTTCGGCGATAAAATACGACAATGCACTGTCGCCCGGCATTAACACGCAGGAACAGCTGGTCAACGGCTCAGCTTTCGTTTTTGACGGCGTAACATACACTTTTGTTGTGAGTGGTTATCCTAATGGAGTATTCAAGATATACTCCCAGAATTATGCGATGTTGTCACTGCAACCTCAGTTTGTTTATTACAAATATCTTATAAATGAATTTCAACTAAGCCAACCAGAAAACCTTCTGTTCCCGAACTATGCGCCGCTCAAAGTCTCTTTTTCGCTTTTCCCACTATACAATCCAGAAGTATGCATTTCTTACCCAGAAACCCAGTTCACGCTCCAGAATTGTTTGAGCGTCGCCGGATACGTTACGGATACAGATTATATTAGCCGATTAGTGCAGATTGGAGCCGCCTTTGTAAACCAGTCGTTTCCTATCGGAAATCAGGAGATAACCGGTTTCGCTCAATATGAACTCTATAACTATCTCAATAATGTCATACACGGTGTGAACCTTAAGACCGTATCCGTCAATGGACAACCAAAATATGACTGGTACACTGCCCTTTTGCTCGCGATGGGCTCGGTCAACGGCACAGGCTACTTACTTAGCCAATTAAATCCCGTCAGACAGGACTATTTCGGTACGACCATATATAACTGCAGCCAAAGTCCCTCCGATCTCACGCTGTGCAGGAATCTCCTCTCTAACACTATGATGGCAGACATAAAGAACCTGTTCGATACGCAGATACCCATCGAAGTCAGCTTCCTTTCTGCCACGCCGTTCGATATAAACGTCCTAAATTTATCGATAAGGGCGCGAGAAGCGAATTCTTGTCCCAATAGTGCACAATTCTCTGCACATAGCTCTTATAATTATACACTAGCACCGACCGGTATAATAAACGCCACGGAAGAGACGCTCGGCGTGCCGATATCAGTTAACTTTGCATATCAAAATGACTTAAATGCCACACCCACTGAGAGCTGCGGACTGCAAAACAACCCACGCGCTAACGGATACCCGGGTTTCACGCAGACTTTGGCCACTGCTACGCAAACATATCTTAACTGTGCTCCGATATACGCAAGGTCTTTCATAAATACTACGTGTATAGCCACTCTGGAGACTTCGGACCCCACAGTAGCTTCGCAGATAGGCGGCTGCACCGAGATGTCAAATCAAAATGGCAACTTATATTACTGTCCTAACTACAAATTTGATGAGTTCTCGGCAAGCACTCCATCTCCTTATCAAAGATGGATAACAGAGGCAAATACCTGTCCAGACTATGTCATAGCCGGAGGCCAGAACTTCAGTTACGGTGCTTATACACCAGCGCCTGGAAAGAAGTATTTTTATGCGATGGTGGGGGACTATGGAGGAGGGGCGATAACTTATCCGGACACACCGCTAAATTGGACATATGCGTTGATAAATGGTACGAATCTGAATATCCCGCAGAACTTTTCTGTCAATTTCGGTGTTACGATAAGCGGTCCGAACCCATCGTTCAATCTCTTGCTCAGCACCAATCAGAATCTTGCGGGTCAATTTACCGCGGCACAAATAAACTCGCAGGGCAATCAGAACGGCATAGTGTACTATAATAACGGTCTTTTGCCGGTTTCCACGTCTCCCGACTATGCGGTTCCTGGGATTGTCAACAATGTTGAAGTGGATAAGTACGGCTCTGCATCTACCGGCTATTTTTTAAATCTCTCGATAAATTCCCTGCCAGAAACGAGTACCACTTCTGTTAGCAAGAGTCCGCTACAACTTTTATCGGGTAACTCTCTAGGACTTTTAGGATTTTCTACGGATAACAAGCCGACTTTCGACAGTATAAGCTACTTTTTCGTCCACCAATATGTAAATGGCTACAATCCTATTGCCGTGTATTATTCTTATGAGCCAGTTTCGGCGCTTAACAATAAATTAATAGATGCTTTCGGACTTTCTACAACCAACTTTACTTACTATAATCAGATAGTCATAAATAGCGAGTCGTTCACGGATCCTTATCAATTAATGATAATTCTAAATAAGAGCGTGGATTTGAAGTACATGATGGACCACTTCGTCAAGATCTTTGGTGTTTACAGTTCCGGTGCCGTCTCGCAATTGGCATGGTGGAATCAGAGCGACTTTGGTAATGGCGGCATAATATGGGTCAATCTAGGGACAGATACACCGGATTCGATTTATCTCGTTTACGGAAACGGTGCCTTCAATATGAGTAACTACACGGAGAACGGCACTGCTGTGTTCCCCGTATTTTTCTCAAATTCTTCGGTGCCTTACAAAGATGTGTTTAACTATGTACATTCACAGAAGGCGGCATTCGTTCCGAATAAATTGCCAATCGGCAACTTAGACCTGCAAGCTGACGGGGCTATGCCCCCTTATATCTATGACAGCACTCAAAATTCTTACTATGAGCAATTTGCGTGTATAACAGCCAGTCCCAGCCTGAGTATAACGCTTTTGAATGCTACGTACTCTCCATACCCTCCGCAATTCAACGGAGACTCTCTTTACACGACTTATAACCCACTTTACCCCGATATGTCTATAATCGGGGTTAGTAAGACATATAACCACTGGAGTACAGTCGGTACATAATATGACGGACACAAAAAATAAACGTTCACGGGAAAGAATCGGTATAGTAGAGGTACTACTCATAGTGTCGATAATAAGCATTTCTGCACTAGTGGCTATAAGACTGCCTTTGATCTTTGCCGGTGGCCACGATAGCTTCATTTACACGGCATCCAGCAGTCAAGCGTCATTCGCGGCAACAGGCTATGACCCATCCCTAAGCTCTACTGTAACAAACAGTGAACTCGGCGTGGCAGGGAACGGTGGGGGAGAAAGTAACTTCTGGTACAACGAGAAATTCATACCAGGGCAAGTCACATACAACGGTCCTGGTAGTCCACCATCGTGTTATGCTGAAAACCTTATAATACCGCCCGGCCTTGTGTGGTCCAGCTGCGCGTTTAAAATATTAGGACACTGTATTCCGGGCCCTGTATATGAATCTGGAAGCACGCAATCGACTTATTACAATAATCTTGTCGGTTACATAGGTTATCCAACAGAAGACTCCGGTGCAGGTTCATTCAAACCATTCGCCAGGTGCGGTTACGATTTTCCTAACTTGGTATCCGGTGTGCCCGGTTTTACCTTGAACCCTACAAGCATATATTATTGCCCTTCACCCCCGAGCAATATCACATACGCTAATTATTTCGACTGGCAGTCGACACCGACACATATACTCAATTACACCGGATCGCAATACCTTTATGCTGTAAACACGAATCTTTATGTGCCACCCTATGGGAATGGTCCGGGCCCGGCACTCCCTGCCGGCACGACGCTCATAATCCCTT
>JAKATQ010000036.1 GCA_021818665.1 Nanobdellota archaeon
CTGGACGGTATAACCGTCTCTTTTGAACATATTAAGCACCCTTCGTTCGTGCTCATTAAGAAGTTTTACAAACGGGTTTGGTTTCTTTGAACTGGCATGGACCGTCTTTGTCCTGCGCCATAGGTGTTTGTATAGGACGAAAAGCGCTATTGCCACTACTGCTGCAATTATGCCGACGTAAATCAGATAAAAATAATCTTGCGGCGGCGGTTGCGAGCCGCCAGTCTGTACACTTGGGTAGAAGGTCTTTGTATAGCCTATAGTGAACGGCAGTTCTATCTGTCCGCCAGTCTGGCTGGCTATGCTCCATGTAGCATTGATGGTGTTCCTGCCATAAGAGAGGGTGACGATGTTCGGCACCGGATGCGAGTTGGCGAGCAGTGTAGCGCCAGTCGGCAGCACGCTCGTCACAGTCAGGGGGCTCGTTGTCAGTCCACTAAGTGGGATAAAATCGAACGTGGAGTTGAAATACCTTTGGTTCGGTGAGTAATACGTCTTGTAAGCGTATGCCAGGACGAAAGTCTCATTTTGGTTTACGGCATTGAAGCTTATTCTCGTGCAGTTTATAGACGGAAGGGAATAGAGCAGACAGCCGGAAGACTCATTGACCGCACTGAAACTGGTTACAGATCCGTTTTGAAACAAGTGTATAGCATACACTGGCGATGGAAGTGTTATGAAGACAGGCCCGTTCGTGTTGTACAGTGTAAACGTATAGGACACGTGAGAAACGGATACCGATGCGTTCGTCTGCGAAATGTTATTTACTATATTTATTGATACGTATGGACTTGCATGGACGACGCTGATCGTGAGTAAAAACGCCAGCACGGAAAGGGCGATGGCCGAACTTTTCATACGTTATTTATGTCAAGTATTAAAATATAAATGCGCCAGTGACTGCGAATACGCGCATAACGCTCGATTTAAAACGCTTAAATAGGATTAGTAATAAAAAGAAGGAATATGAGAACCTCCAAATACGGCGTTGGTGTTAGGAAGCGCGTAGATAGCATAAAAACCCTGCGCGCAAAAAAATACCAGTGTCCGCGATGCAAGAAGATGTCTATGAACAGACTATATGGCGGCGTTTGGAGATGCAAAAGATGCGGCATCGAGGTTGCTGACAGTGCCTATACTATGTCGGTTAAGGCGTTCCAAAGGCCATGACAAAATACAAATGCTTTTCCTGCGGAGCGACGATAGACTCCACCGAGATAAAAGACCTTATAAGATGCCCGTACTGCGGTGGCCGCGTGCTCATAAAAAAGCGGCCTGAGAGCGGGCACCATGTCAAAGCAAGATGATTACAAATTCGAGTTTGAACTCAGAATAAACACACTGCACAGTAACAAGAGTGGTCTTTTTGAGGCGCTGTCCGTCAATAACGTGATGGACAATCGTGTGAAAGCTTCTGTACGTCTCGGACAGAAGAGTTTATTTATAGCCGTGAAAGCTAAAGATATTAATGTGCTGCGTTCCGTTATAAACGGATATACTAACACACTTAAGATGTTGGAGGAGATAGATGGCTACGAATGAAGAAGACTATGATATGCTTAGACAGCAATTGCAGGCTGAGATGGCGCAGAAGCAGACTCTCCAGCTCCAATATAATGAGCTGAAAAGGACGCTGGAAGACGTTGATAAAACGCCAGAAGGCGAGAAACTTTACGAAATGGTGGGACAGATACTCATAAGCAAGACAAAGGAAGAGATAAAAACCGCACTTAAGGAAAAAGAAGAGATTCTGGAGTTTCGGCTGAAAGGCGCGACAAAATCTGTAGATGAGACTACGAGGCGCCTCCAGGAGCTACAGAAGGCCCTGGAGAAAAAGTAGCCTTCCTAAAGACATTTTTATTACTAGCCGTACATATAAGAACTATGCTCGACGTGGTCACATTCGGCTCGGCTACCAAAGACACCTTCCTTTTCGTTAAGGACGGTGAGCTGAAACCTGGTATAAACAAACACTTCCTAGAAGTGCCTCTCGACAAGAAGCTGGATGTAAAGAACGTCCTAGAATTCACTGGGGGAAGCGCCACGAACGCCGCAGCGACATTCTCCAAGTTCGGAAAACGGGTCGGCATAGTGACTAAGATAGGCAGTGACGAGGCAGGAGATTTTGTGCTTAATGACATGAGAAGGCGCGGCGTGTCGACGGATTATATTGTCACGAGCAGCGGCGCGACGGCTTTTACTACCGTCATCGTCTCGAGCAATATGCAAATGGTGCTGCTTGTTTACCGGGGTGCGGAGGAATCGCTAAAAAAAGAGGAAGTTCCGTTACGATTCGAATCGAGGTGGATGTATATCGGTCCGCTCACAGGAGAAAGCTATAAATTGCTCCCTCCGGTCGTAGAATACTGCAAAGCAAATAACATCCGTATATCTATGAACCCTGGTTCCACGGAGCTGAGCCAAAAACTGAAAAAGATGATTCCCATACTAAAAGACGTAGATGTGATAAGCATGAACGATGAGGAGGCGCGCACGTTCGTAGGCTACAACAATGATACAAAGAATCTTATAAGACTGGCGAGGGCCGTAAAAGACATAGCGATAATAACCCGCGGAGATAAGGGGGTTATGGTAGCTAACAGGAAGTACGTCTATAACGCCGAAGCTTTCAAGACAAAGCAAATAAACTTCGTCGGGGCTGGTGATGCGTTTCTCTCTGGATTCATAAACGCCTTGATGGACGAAAAGAGCGTCGAAGATGCCATAAATCTCGGAAGCTACAATGCTAGCGGAGTAGTAAAGGCTTACGGCGCGAAGGACGGAATAGCCGATGGCTACCCGAAACAAAAATTAAAAATACGGAGGGTTGAATATGAAAGCAAACAAGCTTAGACTTCATGGTGTGTATCTGGCTTACGACCATGGCATGGAGCACGGTCCATCAGATTTCAATGAAGAAAATGTTTCGCCGAGATTTGTCATCGATCTTGCTAGGAAAGCTGAAGTAGACGCAATCATACTCCTTAAGGGTGTTGCAAAGGCTTACTATGATAAGAGTGTCGGCGTGCCGCTCATCTTGAAGCTGAACCAGAAGACACAGCTTTTCAAGGGCGAGCCGGTGTCTCTTCAGACATGCAGTGTAAAGGAAGCCGTGCGACTTGGCGCCTCTGCAGTCGGGTACACCGTGTATGCGGGCAGCCGATATGAGAGCTTAATGTTGAAAGAATTCGGCAGGATAGAGGAAGAAGCCGTGAAATACGGATTACCAGTCGTGATGTGGTCATACCCGCGTGGGAAAGAGATAAAAGACGACGAAGCGCCTGAGGTAGTAGCCTACGCCGCCAGGGTCGCTATGGAGATGGGTGCGGACGTAGTCAAACTGAAATACCCGACCGACGAATCTGCGCTCGGATGGGTGGTAAAATCCGCCGGTAAAACTAAAGTCTTTCTGTCTGGCGGCAAAAGGCTGGGCGACGAAGGCTTTGAGGAGCATGTAAGGAAGGTTATTGCAGCGGGATTCAGTGGAATAGCCGTCGGAAGAAACGTATGGCAGAGCAGCGACCCTATCAACCGCCTGAAAAAACTAAAATCTATAACAGGATAGAAAATCCATGGACCGGGATAAAATCTGCATAGACATTGGAGGTACGAAGACTCTTTTCGCACTAGTAGGACGGGACCTTGAGATAAAAAGATCATTTAGGATATTAACGCCGCACGAATTGAAAGACTTTAAACGCGAGCTTATACACGGCATAGACTGCCTTCGGTCGAATTCGACGACGGCCAACGTATCAATTGCAGGCAGAGTGGACTTGAAAGGACGCGTAGTCCTGTCGCCGGCTCTCCCTCTTATCGGATTCAATCTTAAAAAAGAGCTCAAGAAAAAGTTCGTGTCTGTAAACATAGACAACGATGCGAACTGCTTCGCAGCTCATGAGATAGTGGCCGGAAACCTCAAGAACGTGGGCAGTGGCGTGATAGTCGTCTGGGGGACGGGCGTCGGAGGCTGCATAGTAGCGAACAGGCGGATCTATAGAGGGATGGGATTCGCAGCTGAACTGGGTCATCTGCAGCTTCTGGACAGGGATGAAGGCGACGTCGAAACTCTGATAGCAGGGAAAAACATGGTTAAAAACTACGGTCATTCGGGAAAGGATCTCCAGGCTATGGCTGAAAAAGGGGATGCGTACGCGCTGGACACTTTCAAAAAGATAGGGACAATATTCGGGAAGTATCTCGCCTCCCTCATGTTCGCCTTAGACCCAGAGGTATTTGTGCTGGGCGGCAGCTTCGTGAAATCCTGGGATTACATGTCGGGTGCGGCCGAAGCGGAGATATCCAGACTGACGGTGCGCAAAAAGGCGGTTATAAAAGTGATAAAAGACGATTTCTATGTTATAAAGGGCTGTTATTTTTTGGATGATTATGAGAAGCTTAGTAGTAAACTGTAAGGCATACACCGAAGGGATCGATAGGGCCGTTGCTATAGCTTCGGAGATGTATGGCATATCAAAAAGATACAGCGACGTCGATTTCATTGTCGCCGCCCCATACACTTTGTTGAGAGACGTGTCACGACTCACAAAGACCCTCGCACAAAGCATGGACACAATAGAGCCCGGTGCTTTCACGGGCCACGTCAGCTGGTACGAGCTCAAGAAAGCCGGTGCGGTTGGTACACTGATAAACCACTCTGAAAAAAGGATATCTATAAGAGAAGTCGAAAAAGCCGTCAATATCTGCAGAGACAACGGCCTGCTGTCTTATGTTTGTGCATCGAACCTGAGGGAAGTGAAAAAATTCGTTAAGTTCAATCCTTACGCCATAGCCTACGAGCCACCCGAACTGATAGGCGGTGAGGTTTCTGTCTCCAAGGCAAAGCCGAAGGTTGTCAAGCAGTTCACGGACATAGTCCGTTCGAAGGCAAATTCTCTCGCGCTTGTCGGGGCGGGCATAAAGACGCCGGAAGACATATCAAAAAGTGTGGCGCTTGGAAGCGACGGAATCTTGGTGGCGTCCGGTATAATAAAGGTGGAAAACTGGGAAGAGACCATCTACAATTTCTGTGACGCGCTGTCCTGATTCATATCGTGCTTCTTATGAATGACAACTGCGATTCGACATTTGCCGAACTGCAGATCGGTTCCACATAGTTTATTGCGGAGCACAGCACGGCATCTATGAATGACACACTGTCATTGAAAACTCTGCTGATAGTCGCATTAGAAGCTATCTTCTGATCCACGCCGGAGATATTAAGACCATTGAAAACGTCCGGGAAGAGCATAGATGATACTTCTATGTATTTTCCGCCAACGTCAAAGAACGGGGTAAACGACCCTAAACTCTGTTCCAGCGAAGAGCCGGAATTCTGGTCGTACTGGAAAAGTTCCCTCTGTGCTGTCTGGCCAGAAACAAAGCTCAAATTGTAAGCTTCCATGGCGAAGTACGGACTAGTGTATTTCATGGAGTCAAAGGCGTAAAACGGCTGCGGACCGAGCGTTTCGGTCGGTGAAACGCTCACTTGGCTAGATTCGCCTATTGACTGGTTCGAAAATGAGCCAAAGTCAGATAATGCTGACTCAAGTACGAGACTCTGTATTGCACTGAATGGAGAGGCGCTGTAAACTAGAATTATCTCTGTCTTGTTGCCTATCGAGAGATTCGTCGAGTTTGCCTGTAGAAGGAACGTGCCAGGGTATATGAAATTAGCGTTTGCGCGGTTTTTCGTAGTATTGAATACGTCGGATACGTTGTATATGTCCCACGCCGTTATAGTCCTGTTCTGCGTGATGCTTAGGTAGGTCACGTTCCTTGAAAGGCCCGCTAGAAATGGTGTATTGGCTACAAAATAGTTGCCCACGACGTTAAACATGTTCAAATAGATCAGCCCAGGTAGAATGTTTGCCGAGTTAGTATCCGCCGGCAAAACTACTGACGGCACGGAGGTCACAAGATCGTTTGAGACCATGTCCAAGCCGACTTTGGTATTAAGGTATTCAGTATATTCAGAATTTGTGTATCCGTGCGAAGTCAGGAGATTGTATATCGCGGACGTTATACTATCTGAGCAGGAAGAGCAGGTGCTGGCAAATATACTTACATAAGAAGAATTTATATTGCTCTGAACGCTGATTGTTCCGCTGAAGCCGTAAAATATCAGGTACCATAAAACCACTACTATCCCTATCGCCACCAGCATAGCTATCCAGACGATAGTTGAACGTGGTTTTTTGTGGGCGCTCTCATGACGCTCGTCATTTTCTCTGACTTCTATGCTGTTCGCATCCGTGTCCAATATCCACTCCTATGCAAAAAGTGTCCTTACCTTGGAAATATTTTCTTCCTCGACGGCGGACAGCCTGATCGGCGTTATAGTTATGTCTCCCTTAAGAAGATGGGCTACGTCGGCCTGCTCGTCGAAATCGTTCCTAAGGTTGCCGTAAAGCCAGTAATAGGTCTTGCCGTGCGGGTCCATGTCTGCCTTGACAATGTCTTCGAAGACCCGCCTGTCGGTGCGCACTACTTGTATCTTCGATCTGGCGGTGACTTTAACAGGAAAGTTAACGTTTAGCATCTCTACGTCCGCTGGAAATCCGCGTTGTTTTATCTTTTTGAGAATGTTTACCAGATGCGGATACACCTTTTCCATCTGACGTTGAGCCTCTGTGCCCGATTCGTCAACGAATTTTACGAAGCACTTGGAGAACGCTATACTCGGCACGTTGGATATCGCCGAAAATATGGCTGCGGATACCGTACCGGAGGAGTATACCGCCTGAAGCCCGACGTTCATACCCGTGTTTATGCCAGACACTACCAGGTCTATCTTTCCTTTGAAAAGATGGTTCAACGACATAAAGACGCAGTCTGCAGGCGTGCCAGAGACGGAAAGACACGGCATTCCTTCATATGTGAGCCCGTCGACGCGGAGAGGTTTATGGAAGGTAAAACTCATGCCGCTCGAGCTCTGCAGCTTGTCCGGTGCTACGACGACAACGTCCTTGAACACCGCTTTCGTAGCCCTATAGAGCACTCTCAGTCCTGCACTTTTGTATCCATCGTCGTTCGTAATCAGCACTGTCATATCATCTTTCTTTGAGTCTTTTAATCTTAAGAAGTCTCCATATATAAACTATTTTCGTCGATTGGCGGAAAGAACTCAATGGTTTCTCCAGCCGTAGTCGCTGTCCTGGCTATTGTTATATCAGACTGACCAAAAGCCCGATTATTTTTATATGATCAGCCGAATAGGCTGCTTAAACCGGCCGCGGCCTCTTCAGCTTTCGGCTCTTCTTTCTTCTCTTCTTTCTTGGATTCGTGATGTTGCGCCACTGGAGCCGCTGCCGGTGCCGCTACCGCTGCTGTCTGGGCCTCGCTTATCACTTTTTCTATGTCTACGCCCTTCAAGGCCGAAACTACCGCTTTTATCTGCGCCTCGTCCGGATGCGTACCGGTCGCTGAAACGACGCTCTTCATCGATTCCTCGGTTATCTCTTTGCCGAAACTGTGTAACAACATCGCCGCGTATACATACTCCATATCATCATTTTCCTCCTGAAATTTTGGTTAGCGCATTCGCCTGAACGGCTGCCTTGACCAATATGTCTTTTATCGTAGATTTTGATACGATATTCCTATCTACAGATAAAAATCTTACTCCTATATAAATCTTTTTAATCACGCTTTTTACGGAGTATCTGTTAAGTATGCCTCTCCCGACAGACAGCGCTAGCGAGCGGCTGAATGTCTGTCTGACCGCTTCCGCATATTCGTCCCTCGATCTGTAGAGCAGGCTCGCGGGAAAGACTAGTCCTCCGTTCAATGCGTATCTTACGGACAGCATGAGTTCTTTCGGTTTTATTTCCATACTGGACAGAATCGAAGCCGTTTTTTCTTGCACGGCTTCCCCCTTCCTGACTACCACCGTATCAGCGACTATCGCTATCTTGCCGCCCTCGTTCTTCGTCTTCACGCCTATCGAAGAGAATTGTGACAGCATGGGTCCGGGCGGAAACGGCGTGGGCCCGCTCGGCAGTACTATATCCTCCGGTGCTGCTTCGCCCGCCTTAAGCTTTGTGTAAGCCTTGTTGTCCACGGCTATGCGCGCTATTTCGAACGGGTCCTCGTTCGAGAGCATCAACACTGGCATGCGCACGTTCTTTATCTCACCAGCCAAATGCGGGTGCTGGTTTTTCAGCGCGTTGTATATGACCACTTTGTTCGTGTATACGAAATGCGCCTGACCTCTGAAAAGCTTCCTGACCTGCTCGAAGTTATCAGAAGGGAACCCGGACAGTTCCACGACGGCCACCGTCTTGTACTTCGAGATCGTCTTATCCAGCTCTTCGGCGGCCTTAGATCTCTTTACCGACCCCTTGGATTTATTCATATAGTGACCGGTTTGCCCATAGTAGATTTTAGATACGCATGCTTTATGCCGTTCTCGCCGTTCAGCAGCATGGATTTCACCGTATTGTACACGGCGTTTACATTGGCTTCTATCTTGCCGTCGTCCATCTTCTGGTCCCCGACCTTTACCAGTATCGCGTTGTTCTTCTTGTTGTTCAGCTTTGCCATTGTCTTTACCTTCTCTAGCTGGGCCTGCAGGTTTGTACTCGGTGTTACCACGGTCCCAGTACGCGGATTGGGCATCTTGTTCATCGCCGTCAATTGCTTGCCGAACTTCGCCGCTACCGGCGCCATTATCGTGGCTTCTGCAAAGAAATAGTCGTTCTGCTTAACGAGTCTCCTTATGCTCTTCTTGTCGTATTTTTGGAAATCGTCCTTTAGTATCGTTTTCTGGAATACGGTCTCTGCCTGGACCGACATGTCCTTGTCGACGAATGCGCACGCGTTCACCTGTCTCACCTGGGTTGGCAGACTTACAACAGTGTCTATCGGCTGCTCCGTCTTGCTTTTTCTTGGTCTGGTTATTATTACAAGGTCAATCGCCTGATTGAACTTCTTACCGGATTTCACGGCTTGTTCCTTTACTTCCTTGACTGCCTTGTCGAGAGCTTGAGCGTCCATAATTGGATTATTATGAATCTTACGCTTTTTAAAGTTTATCTGTAGCCGACGTAAGACGAGTCTGCGCATGGGCGCTTGTAATATTAAGATATTGTTTAAATGCAGGATTTTTATGATGCGCGGCAGGTATATTCATACTTTTTAACCACTTACGGATAAAAAAACCTTATATACCATCTATATTCAATAAACGTCATGAAGCTTGAAACTTTACTTGACAAGAGAGCGATCTCGGCCATAAACGCGCTTGGATTTGATACAAGGACTGCTATAGAAAAGGCTATCGGAAGGTACGATTTGGATACCGCCAGGAGAGTCGCTTGGGGATTGACATGGATCGCAGTAGATACTAAGGATAAAAACGCCGTTATAAATGCCACCAAGATAATGTCGTTGGATGAGATAATAAATACTGTAAAAAGATATGACGGCGATACTGCTGAGATAGTCGCTTCGGATTTGGGATGGATTGCAATATATACGAAAGATAAAGACACTGTGTCGGAATCGGCGAGAGTCATCGGGAAGTATGATGGATATGCTGCCATGGGAGTCGCTCGGGGATTGGCGGAGATTGCAGGAGATACTAA
>JAKATQ010000037.1 GCA_021818665.1 Nanobdellota archaeon
TAACAACTGTTATGCTGATATTTCTGGCTGGTTCATTGGAAGTTTAAACAAAGATACTATAGATATCATGAAGGATAAATTGAAATTTCTTGTGCGCTTCGGTGGGAAGGAAAAGATACTTTTTGGCAGTGATTGGCCGATCGCCAGAATGGATGACTATATAAAAATGGTATCAAGCTGTGGTTTAAGTTCAGACGAAAAAAAGAACTTGCTATACGAAAACGCTCGGAAACTTTTCCGAATCTGAGTGATATTAAGCCGCGAAAGCTCCGCCGCCAGTCAGTATATTATGCATTTTATACCGAGTCGTCTTGCTGTATCCGCTTTCAATATCGTCTCTGTCCTCATTATTACCAAGCTCTAAAGATCGTGTCAAAATCTTTTAATGCCGTGTCAATTTATCTTGTGGTGGATAAACTTGGGCCCACTTATTTTATTCCGACGATTGCACAATCTCTTCTAACTTAATAAGTATAGGCTTCGAAAATCCCTTGAATCGCATGGACGAACTGAGAATGATACTCGTAAACAGAAAGGATAACAAAGTTGGCGCTGATATTTAAAGATTCCGGTAGAAGATTTGAATCATTCTATTCAAGAAAATAAAATGTCGGGGGTGAGATTCGGACTCACGACCTCCGCCTTTTTCAGAGACTCTCATGAGGGCGGCGTACTACCGCTGTACTACCCCGACTATCTTTTATAGCCTATGTCTCTAAGCAATTTATGTCTTTTCTCTTTGTCCGCGTCTTTTTCGACCCCGAGCGGCTTTTTCCCATCGGCTATCCCTAGTATCGCTCTGCTTTCACCGTTTTTATAGATTATCGCGTTTATGTCGTTGGCCGTGGCTACGTAGACGTTAACGACTTCGTCCACGTTTTTTATCTTGCCCAGAACATTTATAGGGTAACCATTGCGCAGAAGAATTACAAAAACGTGGCCACACCCTATCTTCTCTGCGATTTCTATTGTGCGCTTCTTAAGAGTTTCATCATTGCCATCAAATCTCACAAGTCTGTCGCCGGAAGCCTCGTTGAACGCTATACCGAATTTTATGTGCGGAGACGATGATGTTATGGCCTCGTATATGTCTTCTACGGTCTTTATGAAGTGCGCTTGACCTACTATGATGTTGGTTTCTTTTATCGCTGGGATAGTTATACTATATATCTTTCCTTTATTTTCTTTGCCCATATCTATATTTAATATCTGATCACATAAAAATTTGAACTGATGCTCTAGACAGGTTATTACTGTATCTAAACTTCCTTATGCAAGAGTGTCTATGTAACATTATCTGATTTCCGCCTATCACTGATTTGGACATGATATGGACTCTTCCGTGAATGATACTTGTACCATAGTCCCCGCTTCCGCCGTTCCTGAAGAAGGTGAAGGTATAAAACCTATGTAACACTTGAGTGAGTTAGGGTCTTTTATGAAAATCGTTTTGATTATATAATTATCTGATGAATATGGAAGAGGATTGGAAAACGCTATGGGTTGTGGCGCAGGAACTGAGCTCTTCTCATTGCCATAAGAAACGTTCCATTTTTCCCCGGATGCGGGTAAACCCGATTCTTCGAAAGTAGTTGTGCAGGTCCAAGAAGGAGTCACGGTGCTCCCGACCAAGACACTTGCTCCACTACCACATGACAAGCTGTCTATGCCCCAATTAGCATTATACGCAGAAGCTTCCGGTGTCACGAACGTTATATTGTCTGCGGTGGAAGCGGATTCGTTCACGTTGTTGAAATCTGCCCAC
The DNA here is from genome assembly GCA_021818665.1 of Nanobdellota archaeon. Classification (GTDB taxonomy): domain Archaea; phylum Nanobdellota; class Nanobdellia; order Parvarchaeales; family Parvarchaeaceae; genus Parvarchaeum. Next base: position 1,766 of record JAKATQ010000037.1, read on the forward strand.
CACGTCTGCGTATCGGCAAGGTCTCCCTTCTTGAAAACGAAAGTGGTGTAACAGAGCGTGCTGCCACTGAAAGTTACGTTTATAGTGCCTCCTGCAGTGGACTCCACACCGGATGCAGGTGACGGCCTGTAAGTCGTGGTGCAATTTGCGCTGCTAGACATGTTTCTCAGGGTCGGGATAGTATAAGAATTCGGGCCTTTTCCAGAAATGAACTTTATCTGGTTGGTGTTGGAATAACTTGATTGTGTTCCTAGCGTAGCAAACCATGTAACGCCTATCGGAAGGCCGGTTTCGACGAATTTGGTTAGATAGTGTGGATAAAGAGAAAGATAGGCGCCGAACGAAGCATTCACAGTGTATACTGGTACAGGAATTATATTGTAGCTCTTTGGAGAGACGAGCAGAGTGTAGCTGATGTTCCATATAGTTGGAAGATTGTAAGCTAGATAATATTCCGACGCAGTTGCGTAAGTCGCATTGCCCGGCGTCTGGTACATACAGTTCACTATGTACCCATACAGCTGATTATTAATGTTAGTGCACTCTTCGTCTGAGTTTATAGTCACGACCCATTTGCCGCCGCTATACGTTGAAGTGAATACTCTACTGTTGCCATTCGCGCAGGGGGAATTCAGGCTGTAAGCGGTTCCCACGGTGTCCTGTAGATTTATCGATGGCTCTGACGTATTGCCCGTCTCGCTTATACTGTATAATTGTACGGCGTGTAATCCTTCATTAAGGCTGCCTAAAGAAAAGTACACTCCATTAGGGAAATTTGATGGCAGCTCTCGCCCCGAGCACAGTTGTCCTTCTCCTAGGTCGAATAGACTGAAACTGTTATTAGCGTTTATCCCACCGGCACAGTTTGACGAAGTACCTCCTGTGAATAGACTCGTCGCGTAATCGTATATGCTACCGTTCTCGAATGCTGGTATCCCACTGACGCCGAAGTATGGGTTTTGGAGAGTTATTATGTTGAGGAGATCGTAACTGTATATCGAAGATTTGAACAGCGCTGCAGACGGAGTATTGGAAAGCAACAGGTTTGTCGCTCCAAGATCCGTCATAATAGTCTTCGCCTCGTATTGCGAGACTGATAGTCCACTTGCATATTGGTCTTTATTCTTCTGGATAGAAGCGCTCGATGGGATGGATACGTTTGCTGGCACGCTTTTATTTATGACGGCCAAACCCAGACCTATCGGAGGATTATTATCGGATGAGTTGGAATATTGCAGTATGTAGGAGGTATTTATTGGCGTTGATATTCCACTATGGTAAGCTATACAGCCATCGGCTACTGTAGGAGTGGAAAAGTTTGGATTGCCGGACTGACTAAATTCATTGCAACCCAGTGGTTGACCACCGTTTCCCCGACCATTTATTAGAGTAGGTGAAAGGCCCGATATCAACTTTTGAGCCAGAGTATTCGCACAGTTAGCATTAGGAGATGCTGACACTGTCGTTGTAGTGGACGACACTGCGGCGCAAGATTCTATAGTCCCTGAATAACCGGTAGGGCAGCTATAGAGGGACACATTTTCATTTGGGTACTCTTTGCTCCTCACGTTCGATATATTTGGCTGGGTCAAATTGTACATATCTCTGACAGCTTCGCATCCGCCAACTTCAGCCAAAGCATATCCTCCTTCATCGTGCTTAGTAGCGTAAGGCTTCCACTGGCTCGCTATTCCATTCTGGATGTTCTGACCTATAAAGTCCGAGATATTCCCACACAACTGGTTATTCAATAAACCCGTAGGATTAGATTCGGACGCCCCTATAGACAACGAGCTAAGCCGCATCCCAGATTCTACAGCGCCAGGAGGGTTGCCAGAAACGCTACAAGTCGCACTGATAGTCCATCCTGTGGGGCTAGCAGAATTTGGTCCGTTCGAGAACGATGCCGAACAATAATTTCCGGCATTTCCATAGCTACACGAAATGGAGGTGTTTTTAATATGCGGTCCGCCGCTCTGGTTTGCATACCAGCCATTGCAGTTAAATGATATATCAGACGTCAAAATCATATTGCCTGAACTTTCATAAACGTTTTTACTAAAGGAAACACTTGCGGAAGCCGATGAAATGGCGCCGGAATACAGTGCCCCGCTCGGCAGATTCAATGAAAGCATCCCATTGGTAGGTGCGCAAGAGTAGGCCGTGTTTATAAGGCATCCTCCGCCTATGTAATCGGCCGGCCCGTAGTTGCCATTGGATTTATTGTAGTTTCCTATCGTCCTATTTGGGATGCCTTCTATGCCATCGTAAGAGCCATTCTGAAGCGTTATTGGTGGGTTAGGAAGCGGCGCTATGCATGCAGTGTAGTTTTCTATGGTCTCGTTTGGTGCGCACTGGTTTATAAGATTGGTCGCTCCTGAAGACGAAAATATTATGTCTTCACCATCGAATATGTTCTGGGCTGGTGCGGTGTAAGACGCTATTGTGCTCTCAGAAGGGTTATTAGGATTGTATTGCTGCCACGTGCCGTTCACTTCGACAAGGGGCCAGAGATCGACATGCAGCGTGGAGCCACCTGGCAGAGACTGCGTTGGATTGGATGGTGTAGCGGTAGTTATAAGACGAGTTAGAGAACAGTCGTTATAGATTTCACTGCTTGAAGAGCCCTGTGGAGTTATGTTATAAGTGCCGGGTTGGTAAAGATAATTTATAGTTTCTCCGGTAGTTGGATTAACATAGTTATTGTTGGCCCCGGCTTCTGTAGTGTACGTAGGGATCCCTCCGAACATACAGTAATATCCGTTGGTTGGTGGATTGTAAGAGTTCGCATATACAGCTGGGCTTATTACGACACCGTGGCCTAAGACGGCGGATTGCGGTGTTGTCACGGTAGCGCATCTCTGGAGTAGGTAATTCTCTCCTTGTATCGTCTGGTCCTTCACAGATTGCTGGTATTCCGATACGGACGCGTATCCATTGTAGCCTACGCTTATCGGTGGAGGCACGTAGAAAGACTGGCCGCCGTTTGCTTGAGCGTACGAGAAATCTGACGTTAGCGAGTTCTGCACTTCGAACCATAACGGATTTCCACTAGATGATACATAATCGGTTATTAGAGGGGCGCCATTGAAGAAGCAGAACGAACTGGATACTTGTTGTGTCGGGTTCGTCATTTGGTAAAGTTTGTTAGAATTATAATTCAGATTGCCGAATCCGCTCTCTCGCCATACGACTTGCTCGGATGCGGAGTAAGTCACTTCGAAACAGTCTTCTACTGGACCACTAACGGTCTGCGAGATAGTGGCTTGGGAAGCCGAAACGTTGTTTACCAGTAGATTACCTACGTTCTGACCTGCGAAGTTGAAGCCATAAACGCATGGACCCAGTTTATTGTCGCAATTTCCGACGAGTGTACCAGAATAGGAGAGGGTATTTATATTGTAACTGTAAGGTGTTGCTGAATAACTAAGCCACGACGTCGAGTATGGGAACTGCGGCTGCGCTTCTCCTGCGAAGATTATATAGTTGTTGTGTCCGTGGCCGTCTTCCACAAAAGTATATAAGCAGTTGTTTCCGGCCCGTACAGCCTGATAAGGTATCTCTGCGTACGGATACGGATAATCCCCGAGTACTCTTATGTTGTCACATGTCTGACCAAGAAGAGGCATAGAAAACACGACTGGAGCGGCGTAGGGAACTGGCGTGATCGTCAAGTTTGCTGTGTATAGCGGATTATCCGACGCCGCAACCGGTGAAATCCCCAAAATTCTATCAGATAGATAGCATACAAGATGATTGTGCAGATAAACACAATTGGGTTTGCCGACGCTAATATTGCGGAACAAAAACGATCTCAGCACCTGATCGGACGCCGTCGAAGACTGGCTCGTAGGTACTGTCTGTGTAAAGTTTAATGTATAATTGCCTCCTGCCGAGACTTTGCAGTTACTGTTACCGAAATTCAGTATACCATTGTTTATAATCTGTTTCGACACTATCGTGCAAGGACTAACTCCCGCACTTGCAACGGTAGACATGTTTACATCCTGAGAATTGAGCGGTACGCCGTTGTAAGTCAGCAGTAACGTGTTCTTGCTGTAAGTGCTGTAATTTTGGATAACCAGTCCAAGCCCTAAGTCTCCACTACCTAGATACGCTCGGTTACTCTGGTTCATGAACACTGCTCTTAATGCGCTAAACGTATTGCGGACATAACATAATATAGTGCCGTTCGGAGTGGCGTATTCACCTGGACCCAAGTACGTTACGGCATTGTCTTTTATGGAGAATATATTATTTACGACGTCGCACGAGAACGGCGTGTCGTTAAGATAGTAAAGATAGACATAAGACTGCGTGTCTGGTTGGGTTATCGGAGCGTTCTGGAAGATTAGTGAAAAGCCGTTCGCTATGCTGCGGCTTATGTTTAGAGTAGCTTCGTATTGGCCTGCGTGGAGCGTGGAATTGGTTATGTTGCTGGATATAAAAGTAATGTGGTACTGTGAGAGATTAGACATGTTTATTGTCGAAGAATTGTAAAGTTGCAGACTAAAAGGCCCTGAAGCCGAAGTTATGACCATGTATGATTTATTTACTGTTGCATCGTTCATCGCTGATGCGAGGCACGGATTACTTGTTTGGGACGCGTTCAAAAGTCCATCGTATCTGGTCTGCCCAGCTTGGCATGTCGTCTGTGTGCCAGAATTGACTATGCCTATAGTCACTTGTTTCCCGGAGAATGCGCTAGAATTCAAGAGAGTCTTTATCGCGCTTATACGTATGACCGAACCGTTTCCTGCCAAGCCATTCGCTACCAGAGTAAATCCATAGATACTGCTGGGAACCTGCGTGAAATTCATCGCAGGAGTAGAATGTAAGAAAGAGTATATACTATTAAGATTATCGAAGAGTGTCGATTCGGAGCCGGTGCCGAAATATGCGAAGGCCTCAGTAGAATAGATATTCGTAGTCTGATTTATCGTGGGTCTTTCTATTAGCATGGAGGCTATCGATTGCGGAAATTCTGGCAGATTGTCATAGTTCAAGATGGTCTGATCGGCGTATGGCATGAAGACAAGCCCTCTCCAGCGCGTTACCAAAAGATTATCGACCTGCCCGTTGGGAGCGTAAAAGTTCTGCACCGCGTATTGCAAATTGGGCGGAGACACGACCTGAGTGCTCCACAAAACACTGAAATCATTTATATTGTCTTGGGAAGCGAAGCACGATATGGACGAACCCATTGGTAACTGGATCGGATGCAACGGACTATATTGACAATTTCCGCTGTAGCATATCGGCGAGGATCCGGTGTAGTACGTCCCACTTCCATTAACTGTGGTCAGCTGTGGTTGGGGGTTAGCATAAAGCAGTGTATTCGTGTTGTTGTCGGCGTATACTGATACGCTTAGGTTTATAGTAGTTATAGAAATGTTGCTAAACGGAGCTCTGCTGAAGTTAAGATTCGTACTAGCCAGATATTGCCATAGCGGTGAGGGTGAAGTCGTTCCAGTGCTAGGGTTAGTAAGGGAATTCAGTATTTCATTGTTGTGTATATCTGTTTGATTTTGTGTGCCGGATGCGACAGCTGGAGATACTGCGTATATGGTTTGCGTTGGAGAAGATTTGTTCTCTTCGCCTATCGACCAAGAAACGTTCATAAGGTCGCCGAAGTAGATGCTGACATTTAAACGACTTTCTACCAGCGCTTCCAAAAGTGGCATCGGTATCTGTATTGTAAAGGTCGCCGTACCATTAGGTGCTATTATCGGTACGCCACTATCATTGGAGGAGCTGTGGATTAGGAGAGTATTCGAAGTCCTGACAACTTTAGGCCCTCCACTCACAGGATGATACAACCAAAGACCAAGCAATGAATTATTGTAGGGCCCGTTTTCGTACGTTCCTGTGAATAAGCTCTGGATAGGCACTGGATTAAGTGGATATCCACTCTTATAATAATACATATCAGTCTGGAATGTGCTATTATATCTGACCTCGAGCACGCCGGTGTTGCCAGAGGACTGCATGCCTCCTAAGAACGTCGTGAATTCGCTGTATTCCGAAGACTGGCTTTGCTGGCTCGAGTAAAACATCTGACTTATGTTAGTGTCTCTGAACAGCGCTACCAGATAAGGGTTGTACATGTAAGTATTGCCGACATTCTTCACGGTTATGACCAGGTTGGCCGACTGTCCATTCGCGTCGAACGTAGGGCAATCATATGCGCTTCGCAGAAAAACTGTCGAATTCGCCGTTGGATTAGAGGCATTTTTCTGTCCGCCGAAATATCCGCAGAACTGTCCCGCATCGTTCGCGATGTACGCTGAACTTATCCATCCGTCTGTAACATTCTGCGGAAGTATGCCGTTTGTGGTGCATTTTATGTTGTGTATGAATATGCCGTCTTCAAAGTTTAGATATTGGCGGAATACCGGGTTGAAACAGTCGGTATTGTTGTAGAAGGCATTGCACTGCCCTATACTCGCTGTATAGTTTTCAGAGGCCAGTGGCGGTATTACTCTCGTGTAGCTTGGTGGTGTATACACACCTGTCGCGGTGTTGAAGCTCTCATTATAGAAGCAGAAGCTTTTTAGAGTATCATTAGTTATGTAGTTAAGGCTGTCCAAAGTATCATAACCCGGCATGAACGGCTGGAGATTAAGAGCGTTCATGTAAAGTGCGGACCAGCTTATGAAATTGAGCGGCGCGCCATCGTAGCTGAAACGATCATATGGGTTATTGCTTACAGTTAATGTTGCAGTGTTGGATGTCCAGAACCTGCCATAAGAAACTGGGTTGATGGAAGACGGGTTCTCGAAGGTGCAAGTACTGTCTATGCTGACGGCACCATTTTGGACAGATGCGGCGCATAGCGGAAATATGCCGTCTGTCCGGAAATAATCATAAGTATATAGGTTGCTCAGAAGACCGCTACCGAGTTGTGGATAGTACATGGATTCATAATTGAACGGGACATATGCATTTATCGATGTTTTAGCAATCGTATTATCGACTATATACGAGTGCAGGCTTGCTATTGTAACGTTCGTTACGAGTATCGTGGAATTGCCCCCGCTAGATAAAGGAGCGAAAATCCCTATGTTTGTGGGCGCCTCGAAAAACTCCGACACATTGATGTATTGGCTGTCTCCCTTGTTACCGCCAGGAAAGTGCGCATAGTTAAGTGTCGGATAATTGCTTGGAAACGCCTGGTCTATGCTCTGATATTGATATGCTTCCAATGAGTTAACCGCCGGCCAGGACTGTAATTGTCCTCCACCTATCTGACCAGCCACGTAAGTTACCCCCCATCCAGCGCCACCGTTCGCTGCAAGGCCAACCGAAGGTGTAAAACCACTTAACGTCTGTATATCCGGGATATTGCCGACAAGCGGTTTTGCGTTTATGTAATTGTTGGGAAAAGTCGCGCCACATGATACGGAAGGGATTATGAGCGTCGTGCCGGCAGGGAGTGCCGGGCCCGGACCATTCCCATAGGGTGGCACATAAAGATTCGTGTTTACAGCATAAAGGTATTGCGATCCGGTGTAATTGAGTATATGTGTCGAGAT
>JAKATQ010000038.1 GCA_021818665.1 Nanobdellota archaeon
TAACTTGGTTATGATACCAGCCTTGGGTACTCAATAGTAAAGACCGTTGGTTGTTCCGGGTTCAAATCCCGGCCGCCCCATCCAAGATAAAGGCCGCGAGTCTTTTTTTATGTGCCAAAAGACTGTTTAGCCGTACCGAAGAGCTTCTCGTAGATTATCTCCACTTTAGACGGTTTCAGATAGTACCATGACTGCCCGGGGGCCAGGATGCCATCTCTGCCGCTTGGCGCTTGCATTTTCTGTTTGTCTGCGTATTTTGCGGTTATAGGTCTGACTTCTCCTTCTATTTTGTACGCCTGGCCTGATATCTGAAGACCCTCGAGCGGCTGGCCTGGCGCATCTGTTATAGTGATCGTTGCGGCGACTTCTTTGTTGTACAAAATCGCCGTTGAATGCCTGGAAGCCTCTTCGGATATCCAGTACAGATTAAGGCCGTTATCGTTTACGTATACGATGTCGCTTACCCAAATGCCACCACTGTCCTGCGTTCCAAGACTCATCAGGAAACCCCTGTCAAGGATGGATTTTGCTATCCTGAAAAGTTCGTTCTGCATCGGGTACGTCAATCCAGATTTGAGAAGTTTATTATGTTGTCTTCGTCTATAGTGCCCAGAAACACGGCCCTGCAGCAGTAGCGTTTGAGCCCCAGCTCGTCTAGGGCTTCCTTAGGCGATTCGGCCTTCAGCTTATCCTTGTATTTCTCCCACAGGTGCGCTATCGGCTTGCCGCAACTGTAACATCTTATCGGTATCATACTGCGAGTTCTATGAGCGTGACTGTCCTTAGGACGCCGTGTTTTTGCCTTAGCGATTTCACGAAGTTCTGTATGCCGACCGTATTGATGCTCTGCACTATGAAGACCATGTCATATTCACCGTAGACCTGCATGGCTGCTGTGACCTCTTTCAATCCCTTTATGGAATCGAATATCTTCTCCGTGCGTCTGGGTTCGGTGTCGACGAGTACGACGGCTCTGACCATCCAATTTATTGGGCCCTTACACTATATAAATCTTACAGGCGCCGTCGACGATTTTTGTTCAGGACATTCCTGTAAACGTCTATAGTCTTCCTCGCGGCGTAGTGGCCGCCGCACTTTTCTACGTCTCTGTAGGCCTCCTCGACGTCTACGCTCTTCCAGGCCCTTTCCTCCAGCATCCTAGTGAGGTCCTGCTCGTCCTTGAACTGCAGCGTGTGCTTCTTAACGATGTCCGTTATCTCGCCTTTCTCATACGTTACTACGGGGACCTTGCACTTCTTCGCCTCCATCGCGGGCATGCCGAACCCTTCCCACGTCGACGGAAACGCGATTCCCGGCAGGACTCCTGCCGAGGAAGCAGAACTTGTAAAGTATTACAAAGATGGCGATTGGTTTGGACGGCGGAAACGACGGGTCGAGAGGGCTTCGCTCTCTTTTTATTTGGCTTTATACATCAACCGTATTTGGTAACAGTGCCTTGTTTAGTTATTCCTTGCTATAACATTTTTATATATTTTTATCATTTTTCGCGCGATGTCATTCTCGTCGCACGCCTTCGCGTCCAGAATCGCTTTCTTGGTGTTTATTTTCTTCCATCCTATGTTCTCCAGCATCCTTGTTAAGTCCGCCTCGTCCTTGAACTGGAGAGTATGTCTCTTTACGACGTCGGGGAGGGCCCCCTTCGCATAAGTTATGACCGGCACCCCGCACTTCTTGGCCTCCATAACCGGCATCCCAAAACCCTCCCAAATGGAAGGGAAAACGAAAACATCAAATGAACTAAGAACCCGTGGGATTTTTTCTGTCGGAACGAATCCAAAGTATTTTATCCTTTTGTCGTCGCCTACCTTAAAAGGAAGCGTACCTCCATAAAGATGCAATTCAAGGTTTTTGTTCGTCGTCTTCTTGAACGCGTCTATTAGAATACGGGCGTTCTTGTTCGGTAGATAGCTGCTAAGATGACCGATTATTATTTTTCTCTTAGTCTTTCTTGTGCGGATGCGCCTGAAATGTTCGCTTACTATTGGATACACGACAACACACTTGTTTTTGTCTATCTTGAATCTCTTGCTCAATTCGTCCCGCGTGTTTTCGCTAGCGCAGATAAATTTGCTGGCATGGTTTATGACAAATTTGGTCGCGAAATGCCTTATAACGAGAGAAAGTGGCGTACCTATTATTAGGAGGGGCTTTTTAATGAATGCGAGGGGGTTGGTATACTGCCGCATAATCCTTATCGTCTCGTTCGTGCCCCTAAACATATCTAAATCGTGCACAGTCACGATAAACTTTGAACTTAGAAGTTTTCGTCTTCCTAATATGACGTCTCTGATAATAAAGCCTGGATCAAGATAGTGTATAACGTCTGGACTTTCTACAAGTTTCCTCACACGTATTGGGGTACACTGCCGGCGCGGTGTCATAAAAACGTTGCCTTTCACTAACGGGTACATGTAAAAATCCAGATCCGACTTCTGTTTTTGGAGCGCTTTCGCCAGCCTTACTCCATACTCTATTATTCCCAACCCACTATGCTCATTAAAACTGATTGAAACCAGTTTCACAATGCGTTTATTTTTCATAATTTTTGGATGTTTTATCTTAAATAAGATGCTTTAGTCAGAATACATATTAAAATTTAAAGGCGGATTGTTTTGCGCGCCCGTGGACGGCGTTACGACCTAAATTTTTATCTACAACGAGAAGCGACTCATACGTACGTATAATGCGTTTCGCGACGTAGTCTTCCTTGCACTTCTTAATGTCGCTATAAGCCTTTTTTGTGTCCAGTTTTTCCCATGCACTCATCCGTATCATATTCGCAAGATCATCCTCGTCCTTGAACTGAAGGGTGTTCTGCTTCACTATCCTCGGCAGTTCCGCCCCAGCGTAAGTTATAACGGGAACCTTGCATCTTTTAGCCTCCATCACGGGCATGCCAAAGCCTTCCCACAAAGAGGGAAAAACAAAAACATCGAACGAATTTAGAACGCTTGGTATTTTTTCGGTAAGAATAAATCCATAATATTTTATTCTCTTGTCGTCATCTATCTTAAATGGCATCCCCGAGCCATACAAATGTAGCTCAAGGTTTTTATTGCTGGTTTTTTTGAATGCTCTTATCAAAACCTCCACATTCTTGTTCGGGAGATAGCTACTGAAGTGCCCAATAACTGTCTTTTTATTGCCGTGTCCTTTACGCGATGGTTTAAATGCTCCGTCTATGATAGGGTATATTACTTTGCACTTTTTTGGGTTTATCCTGTATTTCTCTACTACGCGGTCCCGCGTGTTTTCGCTCACACATATTATCATGTCCGCTTTTTTGACGACGTAACGGGTAACAATTTTCTCTACAGGCGTAGCGAATGGGGAGGTTAACACAAAAAACGGTCTTTTCAAAATATAGGTTTTTGCGGTTTTTGCTATCGCAAACAAAAAATCTGCAACGTGCAGATCGTGTATCGTCACAACTAACTTTGCTCTTTTTTTGCGCCACACGCCACGCAACAGGTCTTTTGTTATAAATCCTGGGTCTAGATAATGTATAATGTCCGGTTCTGCGGCCCTCTGCGTATGTAGAGAAGTGTCATAAAAACCCGCGGGAATATTGTAGATATTGCTCTTCATGAGCGGCACAAAATAAAAGTTTAAACCACTATTCTGCTGCCTTAAGGCCTTCGCAAGCCTAACACCGTATTCAACTATCCCTATGCCGCTATGCTCAGCAAACTGGGCTGAAACCAGTTCAACGTCGCGTCCTTTCTTTGTCATCGTTTAATATCTCCTTGTATATTTTTATAAGTTGGGCTAGGATTCTCTCCTCATCGCACCTCTTTGCATCCAGATAAGCTTCTTTGATATTGACTTTTTCCCATGCAGAGGAATCCAGAATCCTAGTCAAGTCTCCCTCGTCCTTGAACTGAAGGGTGTTCTGCTTCACTATCCTCGGCAGTTCCGCCCCAGCGTAAGTTATAACGGGAACCTTGCATCTTTTAGCCTCCATCACGGGCATGCCAAAGCCTTCTATAATGGACGGGAAAACAAAGACGTCAAAAGAGTTGAAAACGGCGTTCATCCGCTTCTGTGGGACCTTGCCGAAGTATTTTATCCGTTTGTACGGCGTTCTAAACCTTGTCAAATTGCCGCCGTAGAGATGCAGTTCCAACCATGGGTTTGAAGCTGCTTGGAACGCCCTCACCAGAACACCAACGTTCTTATGCCGATGGTAGCTACTGATATGACCGATTATTACCTTAGACGAACGTCTCCTTTTTAACGGCTTGAATGAGGCATCTATTATAGGGTATACAACGTCTATTTTAGATCCATCTATGCCCGTCTTGCTTATTATCTTGGTCTTTGTGAGCTCACTAACCGCGATTATGTGGTCGGAGTACCTAAGAGCAAACGGTACTATAATCCTCCATCCAAATTCTATAAAGCCACGCATTATTCGCTCGTCTATGCGTGCGAATGTCCCCGACGGACTCGAGTAACCAATCAGCCATTCAACGGGGTTCGTGTACGCAGAGTATAAATCGTGGATGGAAACCGCCGTCTTGCATCCTGGCATCAGAAAACTTAACGCCGCCTGCGCCGGCTCGGTGTAGTGTATCAGATCAAAGAGCGGCCTTCTTTTTGTCGCCAGACAAAACAGGTTTTTGAATATGTATCTTATATACGCAAAGCTGAACTGATTTATCACCGTTAGCTCCATGCCGAGGTTCTTTCTCTTTCCAATCGCGCCTACCAATCTGGAGCAATACTGTGCTATCCCTGAAGTGGACAGCGCACCCCTCGTGTTCTTTAATGTCGTAAAAACGCCGATTTTAAATTTTGGCGTGTGTACCTTTTTGCGTCGAATCGGTATCATTAACTAACCTTTCATTGTCTTATTAAATTTTCCCTAGTCAAAAAATCAAGTGATACCAGACATCCATAGCCGAACAGCGGCAAAATTATATTCATGAAAAGCCGGTATATCAAGATAACGGACAGGCCGATTACACCCGGTACACCTATTATCGTCATGAACGCTATGAACGAAAGGTCGAGAGACCCCAGGCTCAGTGGCAATAAAGACAGCAGTCCAATCATGTCCGCTAGTGAAAAGAAGAATATCACGCTAAACAGAGACACTTGCTGGTCAAATGCCAGCAATAGGAAATACACAAAAAGATTTTCGCATATCAGTAACGGGAAATAGGACGCGGTTTCTACTAAGATATCTTTCTGCGACAAAAATGCCCCTGTTTTCCTTATATTTTCAAGGTAGCCCAGCCCTGCGTGGATTAACTTTGACTTAAACCTGCGGTTTAGCGACCGTATAAAACTGATTACGCGCCCAACGAACCTATCTCGCCCCAAGAAAGACATCGAAAGATACAACACGATAGCAAGTGCGATTACATACGGTATAAAAACGGACACAAAAAAGGAAGCAAACAGTGCCATGAACACGAGCCCCAAGAAACCAGTAAGACCGGTGGAAATTATTATACTGCCGGAAAAAAGATGCGCATTTTTCTTGAACCTTGACAGATGCTTCAATGAGATGAACTGGTATATCAATGGCAGCATCGCAAGATTAAAGTAAGCCTGCATCATGAGAAAGCTGTGCAAGATGCCCATCCTGATTCTCACTCTTCTCATAATATATGCCCACGGCAGGTATCTAAGCAGCGTATAAGCAATAAACGCCAATATGGCGGTTAGGAAATATACCGATTTTAATTGTACCAGGGCACGTATCGCGCCACCGAAGTTATAACTGCTTATCAAAATCACCAAAAGCACCACTCCTATCGTCAAGGCGACAAGCCGTGCTGCGTTTTGCAGTTGCATTATAGATTATAATCAGATTAATATTTAACTTTCATGAATCTGGTCCTACGCATGTTGTTGCCCGGGCGACTTGCTGCACGGGGAGTAAGTTTCGTTCACCAATATCTTTGGCCGCGTATACTGTACGCGACCTGATGTGAAAGAAATCTTTTGCCTTGTCTACCAGTCCGTTTAATATGTACGTGGAGCCGTTGCCGCTATGGCGCTCGGATTCTGCAGGAAAGCTATCCAATAAGGACTCCTCAAAATTTTTGACCGGTTCCGGTTATTTGTCTTTATACGCGTAATCCGCGTCCGGGCCGCGGGGTCTATAAATATTGCATACCTCCTTTCTACCACGAAGTTTTTGGCTCTTATATCGCCGTGTGCGATTTTCTTCTGCTATAGAGTATCTAGTGCCGCTGCTAGTTCTGTCTTTGTCTGGTCCGGCAGATAAAGATTGGGCCTTAAGCTTTTCCGTGTACCTTACGCATAAGACAACCGTTTACTTTGCCCCGCTTGTCTTTTGTTTCCACTTGAAACCATCGTTTTCCGCGAACGTCTTGCTAAAGGACACTCAGCGGTACAGCGGTATGTTTTCCCTATTTTTCGCCTCTCTAAAACCATTTAAAGGCACGCTACTTCCCGAAATACTTTTCGGCTCCCTATTTTGGTGTCGGTTTACTTCTGTGGAAAGCTATAAAATTCACCAACCGTATTTAGTGAAGCCACTTGAAGGTGTTTATCAGCACCTTAAGGTTCACTGTCTTGAAAACGTCCAGGTCGTGCATTGTCATCACGTATTTGGAGCGCCTAAACCCGAACGGGTTGAAAAGCGCATCGAACGTTATGAAGCCTGGGTCGAGGTAATGCGTAAGGTCGGCGTTGCTCTTTGCTTTAGGATGCTGCGGCTTTTCGACGTAAAGTCGTTTGGGCATGTGAAAGATGTTGCCCTTGACGAGCGGCAATTCGCATATTTCGAACTCGCTTTTTTCGGATTTTAGGGCCTTCAGGAGTCGGACGCCATATTCTATTATGCCTACTCTGCTATGGTCCGCGAAACTCGCTGAAACAAGTTTTATCAGCTTCCTTACACTGCTGCGGGCAGCTGGTTTGGTTCCTTCTTTAGTCAGCATCTCTCTTTCAAACGATTATAAAGAGATGATTTATCGAGATTTAAATGCTATCATCGTTCGCAGCAACGTGCATCATCTACTTTCGGACGGCTTTTTTCTTGCCTAGCATCCTGGTGCGGTTCTTCAGCGTTTCCTCGACAACCGTCGGAACGTGTATGGACTTTACATAGACGAACGAACCGTATCCCAGTAGGACCACTATCAAGGTGTTCAGGAACCGAAACACTATCGCTGCAAGTATAGCTATCGCACCCGGTGCGCCGAAAAGTATGGCGAGAGCTACAAGGGCTGTATCGGTAGCGCCGATGCCGGAAGGCAGAAAAGACAGATTGCCTATCGTCACCGATACGGCGAATATAAATATCGCGCTTATAATGGATATGTTCTGGCCGAGCGCCGAAAATATGAAGAACAGCATGGCTGCTTCGGCCAGCAGGGATGGTATAAAAAGAACCATTTCCGACAGGATGTCCTGCTGAGAGAGGAAAGTGTTGTGTTTTTGTATATCATTGACGTACCTGACGACCGATCGGAACACGGGGTGCTTCTTTGGCTTTAGCAGCCTTTTTATAACCCCTGGCAGTCGCCTGTTTATCGGCCTGAATCCGAGGAGTGACAGAATGATGTAATAGACAGCAAAAAGCGCCAGAAGGTACGCTACATATTGTGAGAGCTGTATCGCTGCCAGGAGGCCGAGAAGTGCGAGGGCAAGCGCGGCTGTCGCGTTCAGGGCGAGGATTATCCCGAGCGAGAAGAACCTCGCGTCTTTTTGGTATCTATCTAGATATCTCAAAGGAAGAAACTGGCCTATGCTTGTAGGGATTATGCCGAGTCCGAAAAACGCGTACATCATCGCTATGCTCTGGGACAGGGGCATCTTCAGCTTTATCTTCCTTAGGATGTAGCTCCACGGGAGTATCTTTGCGAACGTAAAAAGGAAGAGCATCAGGAGCGCCGCTGATAGGTCGGCTACGTTTAGGCTCGCGATGGCTTTTAGGGTGCCGTTGATGTCGTATTCGCTTATTATCAGTAATATGGCTATCGCACCGATTATCAGTATTATGGTCTCAAGACTGCGTATTTTCACGATAAGGATTCGCCGTGCGCTTATTTTAAACTATCTCGGAAGCTTATACGATTATCAGCGGGATTTCCATCTCGTCTTGGGAGAGGCCGCCGTGGTTCGAGGCCTGGCGCCCCTTTTCCTTCACTTTCGGCCGCAGGTTGTACCTGTAATAATATGACTTGTTGTTACCGGGTAGGCCGACGAAATCCGGAAGGATGTCCGCTACGCTCCCGTCTATTCTGCCAAAGAGCCTCTGGTTATACCCTTTTTCGAGGACCTCCATGTCATATTTCGAAAGTTCCTGGCGTATGTCGGCTCTGGATCTAAAAAGAGGCGCTCGTCCGTCTCCGTACGGCGGTATCTCGAGTTTCTTCATCAGAGCTGCGTCGCTGCCGAGGTTTATGTCCTCCTCTATGTCCGTGTGCCCGTGATCGGCGGTTATTATGCTTGCGACATTTTTCTTGTTTCTGACGTTTATATCGAGCAGTTTGTTAAGGATGTAAGACGCCGCACTCGTTGTTATCTCATGGCTATTGCCGTAAACGTGCTCAAGCGTGTCTATGTACGGAATATAGAGGAACACGAACCTCGATTTGCCGGTCTCGAGCTCTTTCTTGTACAGATAAAGGGCATCCCATATGTTGTCGTAACCTGTGCGGTATTTGGCGTGCGAGAAGAGGAAATCGCTGTATGAGGACCCCTGTATGAAAGACGGGTTAAATACCGTGGACCGTACTTTTCGCTTTGCCAGCTTGTGTATAAGAGTGTCTGCTTTGAACATGTCCCTCATCTCTCCTATTTGTCCGAGTGTTTCGCTCCTGTGGGTGAAAGCATAGGTGAACTCGAGCGGTTTTATGAGGCCGCCCGCCTGCTTTGAGAATGTCCTGTAGCCTATTATGCCGTGCGACCCGGGAGGCAATCCCGTCAGCATGGAAACCAGCGCCGTAGCGGTAGTAGATGGAAAGACCGACATAGATTTCCTTACGTCGTGGTCTTTTTGCAAGTCCAGTCTGGAAAAGACGTTCCACCCAAAGCCGTCCAGGACTACCATCGCGATCTTTTTTCTTCCAGACAGGCCGAGGTTAAGAGACGACTGATGCTCGCCAAGACCAAAAACCCACATTATCTCGTCCGCGAGCGCGCAGATGTTCCTGCTGTAGTCGGGAAACGATGGGTTCTTCATTTATATGATAAAACCGCTGCGTTAATTAACAGATCGGAA
>JAKATQ010000039.1 GCA_021818665.1 Nanobdellota archaeon
CTTCGAGACGAATTTCTTCGGATCGAATTCCTCTATTTCACCCATCTTTTCTCCAGTGGTCATGAACACCACCTTAGCACCGCTTATGTGTGCAGCCGTAACAGCCCCACCGCCGTTGGCTGTGCCGTCCGTCTTCGTCAAGATTATGCTTTTTATGCCGAGTATGTCGTTGAAGGCCTTTATCTGCAGTCCGGCGTTTTGTCCGAGGTCTGCAGGTATGACTAGAGTGACGTTGTTTGGCGAAAGCGCACCGTTTATAGACTTTATCTCCTTGACCAGTTCGTCGTCTAGCGCATCACGTCCCGCACTGTCGGCTATTATGACGTCGTAGTTCTTGAAAGAAGCGGCGTTGGCTCTTATTATCTCTGTGGGATCTTTAATGCCACCCACTACCTTTACGTTGATCTGCTTGCCGAGCTGGGTTAGCTGCTCGAAAGCCGCCGGTCTGAACGTGTCCAAGGCGAGTAGAAGGACCCGATATCCGCGTTTTTTGTAGTAGTTAGCTATCTTGGCGGCCGTAGTGGTCTTACCAGAACCGAAAAGCCCGACTAACAGTATCTTGTAAGGTACGCTGTCTATGCTTATCTTAGTCTCTCCAGAGCCCACTATGTCTACAAGGTCGTTGTAGATGACATCGATGACCCGCTCTCTGTTAAGGAGACCTTTACCCTTCTTTTGCTTTATATCCTCACGAACTCTTTGGATGAACTTTTCTACTAACCCTTTGTCTACGTCGCCTTCTATAAGGGCCGTGCGGATCTCGGACATCACTTCTTCCACTTTTTCGTTCCCGGTCGAGTTCAGGAGCTTTTTTATCCCGTCTCGCAGTTTGTTTGTCAGGCTGTCGAACGCCATATAAAGAATCTATCTAGTTCCTCGCTTAAATCGTTTTGGACCACACGTGTCATTAAAAGAAGGCGGTAAAAACAATTGGTTCGTCGGCATTGGTTTTTTATTCAACGCCGTCTTACCATTATCGGAAGGACGCCTTTGTCTAGTTCCCGCTTGGCTATATCTATGTATCTGTCTTCCTTCTTGTTTATTTTTACCAGCGGAGGCGCACCTAAGGCTAGCTGCAGAGCTCTTGCACCTATCAGCCTGGCCTTCTCGAACTTGTTGTAAGCTTCCATTTTATTTACTGTGATGCCCTAGTATTAAATCTTTAACTTCATGCCGATGTGCGAGTGCGCGCTCTACGCACGCATCGACCTCTTCTGGAGTGAAAGCACCACTTTTCCCTTTCTGCATAGAATTTATCACGCCGTTCCCCGCGCCTATCGTCAATCTGGCATCCTCTATGTTCTCTTCTATCATATCGGGGTCGAAAAATATCGTACGGTCTATTTTGCCGAAAGTGTGACTTATAGACAGGTTGTCTAGGTTGAGCGGTAGCGGAAGTCTCTCCTCACCGTGGCCTTCCATGACACAACGAGCGTTCACAAGAGCTGTAAGGCAGGCTATATTGCAAGCATCCAAGAGGTTGCCGTCGTTGTTTATGGCGTAGCAGTCCACGTACACGAACAAGGCCGTCTTTCCAGGCTCTACGACGAGCTTTTTGAGGTCTATAATGTTTGATTCCCTTATGCCGCGATCAGTCACTCTGCCCACTTCTACAGAATAGATTATTCTATCAGACGGGTAGTGACTGGCGAGTTCTGACGCCTCGAAATTAACTATCAGCCCCCCTTCATTAGGTCTATCAGGAAAAGGAATTCCGGGCAATAATTTTACGCCGGCCAGCACCTTAGTCTTGCCCAGCTCCACAGAAGCCGAACCGTCAGAGTGGTTTATGACCCCTGTTTTTATCTTTATTTGCCGCCTTTCATCCGGTTTTCTGCCATCGACCCTGACCTTTTCGATTGCCAGGTCCCTTATGTACGCGTAGTTTTCTAGGCTCATAGTCGTTTCATTTCTTCTAATGTCCTCTGTAGTTTATTTCGGAGCTCTTCCTGTATCTCTTCTTTTCTGAAGAGCTTGTCTATCCGGTCTTCATTGTTTGCCGTGACGGTCCCGTTCTCCTTTTTTACCGAAACATCGAGTGTCGTCACTTTGGCGAACTTTGGGAATATCTCCGGTCTAAGGATGAGTATCCGCTCTTCATTATCGCCGCGTTTGACTTCGACGTAGTCCGTATCTTCGCTAAGGACATAAGACTTTTCGCCCCAGTCGTTCCTGTTCACGACGCGTATATTCTTTATCCTGCCGTCCTCGACAGTAACGTCATCGAGGATGCCGTCCACCCTATAGGATGTGCCGTTAAGCCTCGTGAATGCGAGCCGGTAGACCTTTCCTTTAGACGGGCCGTATCTCAACAGTGTCGCATTTATCCTGTCGGACATATCCCTATCGGAAGTCTTGTCTAGGAGATTTTCTGCGAGATCGGTGAGTATCGTATATCCGGCAGATTTGAGCGAATGGTGGTTCATTATTGTCGGCATGACTTCCTTTCTTATTTCGTCTAGGCGATTTTTGTCCTCCTTGCCGAATATCGTGAAATATTTGTCGACGCCCTCGTATAGCACCTTTGGCTCCTTGCACTCTGCGAATCTTTCGCTTATTTCCCCCTCTTTCTGCATCAGAGACGAAAGCTCGGATCTTAGTACGCTCTCCTCGCGATTTTCCGCGCCCTGTACCCACAGTACTCCCCAGTCCTTTAGGTCTAGACTCTTTGCTATGTCGTATAGCTTGTCGCGTCCCTCATGGGACCTTATCCCACGACTCATCTTAGTGAAGCCATTCTTTATTATGATAAGGTTCTCCCCAAAGAGCCTGAGCTGTGTAGACAGCATTATCCTACCGTCGTACGTGCCTTTAGATTGTACCAGAATCGGCTGGCCTGGTTTTACATATCCCCAGAAATTCTTCAAGTCCAGCGCGCCTTCTTCATCATCCGGAAGAGATATCATTATGGACTTCGATTTCGGATCTGTCGCCTTTATTATGCCGCAGTAAATTCTGCCTATGTCCTCTTTATAGAATATGCTCTTATTGAAGTGTTTCTTTAGTACGCTAATGGCTTTTTTAGGCCCAGAGCCGTAGACGTAAACGCCTTCTTTAGTCTCCAAATCTTCTACAATGACATCAGGTTCGGATTCTTCGCTGAGATTTAATGCTTTCTTTATTGCGTCCGCCGCTTGCGTTATCTCAAAACCCTCGTCCAAGAACACTTTTGTCAACGCCGTGGAATATATTCCTCTAAGTTTTACTTTCATTCAGAAACCTCCGCTTCAGTGCTTTCTTTTCCAGTTCGTATATCCTGGCCGCACCCATCTTACCTATTTCGATTATCTTTCGTAAATCCTCTCTCGTGACCTTTCCATCCAATTGCAACAGTACTATCTCATTCTTTGATGGAAGGAATCCCATCGGTACGTCGGTAGCTGCAGCTTCGTGGAAGTCTTCTTCTTCCTTTGTGAGGTCAAGACATATCGAGTCACCGATTTTGCCACCGGCCACGGACGCCACAAGATCGCGCATTGGTAATCCAGCGTCAGCGCACGCCATAGACGCCGCCGTAAGGCTTGCACACCTGGTACCCGCATCGGCCTGGCTCACGTAGACGTTCACAGCAATCATCGATCTTGGCATTTCTTCTAGCAGCACGGCTCGGTTCAAAGCGTTTGTTATAACCTCACCTATCTCCATATCCCTTCGGTCTATGCCCGGTTTAGCTCTATCTGGAACCGAAAAAGGCATCATGTCATATTTGCACAGTATTATCCCACGATCGACCTTTTCAAGATGTTTCGGCTTTACTTCAGATGGTCCGTATACCGCAGCTATGGCTTCGGTTTTGCCTATCTTGAATCTAGCACTGCCATTAGCATTTTCTATTATGCCCGTTTCGGCCTCCATAGGCCTTAATTCATCAAACCCTCGTTTATCAAATCGTTCTTCGTACATTTTCAAACAACTCCTTTACTTTTTCCACGAGATCCTGCTCATGATATCTTTCTTCAACGAGTTTTATAGCAGCGAGCGCCGCTGATTTTCCCGTCTCTTCGCCGTCGACCCATATGACGCCGTTCTGGCCAAGGATTATTTCACAGTGTGTTTCCTGCTTTATTAGATTTATCATCGCACCATCCTTTCCTATGAGTCTTGGTAGTTTTACCGGGTCCACCTTCGCGATCATCTTAGACGGAAGCTTGAAGTATTTTGTTCCGCGCATGGACACGTCTGCCGCCCTATTGGCGTATACTCTAAACACCCTGGCATATATCAGGTCTCCGCGGTCTATGTACTTGTCAAGGTCGTCGAAATCTACCCTGAAATTCACGTCCCTCACATCGAGTCTGGTGTAATACTGTGCATCTATATCCACCACCCAGTATTTACTGCTCACCTCGACTATCTGCCCTATAACATCGTCGCCCTCCCTTGGTCTGTATACTCCGGACAGAGGGCTTACCGATATACCTTTTTCGTTGGTCTGCACCATGCCCAGAAACTTCGAAAACACTCTGTTGTCCTCTAAGTAGGTGCCGTTCAGGCCTTTTCCGTCCTCAGAAAGTAGTTCTCCTGGTGTAACCATTTCGTAATTTTTCACGTGTATCATAATTTCCTTATCGAAATGCTCCCGTGGGTCAAGCTCTTTAACTTGCTGAGCAGTTCTGATTCGTTTCCAGCCTTTACCGAAAAAGTGACGCTTATCGTATCGTCATTTCGCGTATTACTTTTAATATCAGCTAGCCTTTTTAAATATAACATTGCATCGTTTCCATAGGCTACCGGTATGTCTGCACCGTAAGAGAACTCTCCGAGTCTTATCGGCAGGACCTTCTTTAGCTTCGCCAAAACCTCCTCGATATGGTATTTTTCAGGTTTTGTGAGGTCGAAATTGTGGTGCACGTCATTCATGGCCAGTTCTATACGTTTTCGTGGTATCGGTAGGTTTGTTGTAGAGTCTATGGCCATAGACGCTATGGTGTCGATTACTCTATTCTTAAGTAGCGTCATCTGCTTGTCGCGGTAACCGGCGCTGGCCTGGATTTCCCCCCGCCTTATTATTTCCAGTGCAATCTTGTTGACATCCTCTGTGCCGAATTGCTTCTCGAGGTTTCCCGCTACTTCGCCCTTTCTAGCGTCTTTGAAAATCTTATCGACTAGGAGGGCAGAGGCTATATCGCTGTTCTTTCCCTGTCTTATCAGCATTGCTCTATCGCAGTCGACGAAAATTTCGTATCTTTTATCTCCGACTTGAAGCCTTGCTAATACTCTATCCTCCATAAGCTCTTTTTATGACTCTATAAGTATTTCGAGACCTGATCCCTGTCCAGCTTTTTGAATCCGGAAGCGTCTATGGTCGCTATCTCAAATCTTTCGATTTGCGGTTTTATGCCACCCGCTTTAAGCGCCCTTATCGCCAGTTTTATCATGCCATCGATATCCATATCAGGCTTGTATCCTTCTTCAAGGCTCTTATTTATAGCGGATGAATTATCCCCTATCGAAAGCGCCTTATACTGGAAGAATATACCGCTAGGATCGAGCATGTATAACACCGGCACCCCGCCTTTAAGGCCGCCCATCAGTAGACTTACGCCGTACGGCCTCGCACCGCCGTACTGGGTAAAGGTTTGCATGTCAGAACTTATCTGTTTAACCATAAGAAGGATGTCCGCCGGTTCGTTGAACGTGACTTTGTACTGCTGGGCTTCCACCTGAGCCTTCTCTACAAGCATCCTAGCGTCCGCTATAAGTCCGGATATGGCGCTGCCAACATGGTCATCTATCTTGAATATCTTCTCGATGCTTTCTGGGATTATTAGTTTTTGTTCCTCTGGTAGCCTTTTGTCGGCTACGAAGACGACTGCGTTTTTGCCTATGACGCCGACTGCGGCAGAGCCCTGCAGTACGGTCTTTTTTGCGTACTCTACCTGAAGAAGCCTTCCGTCAGGGCTGAAGAGAGTTATTGCGCGGTCAAATCCCATCGCGTCTCCTATAGATTGTTCCATGTTTTTTCCTCCGCTTTTAGTCGTTTAAGACTACCACTGCTAATTAAGGTTAGAAGATTCGATTTAAAGAATCTACCCATCATCGATAAGATAAATATAGCATGGTTTAAATATTTATTGTTTACGCTTATAACTCCAATAACGTCGTTTTTTGACTTGAGCGTCAGTTCCTTTATAATCCGCACATTCGCGTCTATGCCTAGAAACGGGTCTAATTTATTAAGAGTAAAATGTATACGTTTCTCGAACTCTTCCGGCGAGTCTATCCCGCTTATTGCAATCAGAAGATACCTTCTCTTGTAACGCATACTCAGTCTTTGTCGAAGACGTTTATAACGTATACTATGAGGGCGGTGACTGCTATGCCCGCGGCTGTAAGAAGATACACGTTCACCTTAACGTTAAATGCGCTGTCTATCCAGCTGTAAAGCAGCGAAACGAGCCCAAGGAACAATACAGTGCCTATTATTGAATATTCTACGTATTTTTCCCAGCGCTGTTTTTTCATTACTATTCTCGATTATGCTTATATTTAAGCGTTAAAACCACACTTTTGTTTTTAGTCCTTAAAACTGCCGCTGTAACTCTTTCCCAGGTTCTTCGGCGCTAGATTAAGAACTATAGTCTTAAGGACGGTCATTTCTTCTACGCTGTAGCCTACGCCTTCCTTTCCCTGTCCGGAATCTTTTATCCCTCCGAAAGGAAAATAGGCGGAACCGTGGGACGGTGCAGCGTTTAGAGTCACATTACCGCTCTGCAACGATTTTATAACTTCCCACGCGGCGTAGAAATCTTCTGTGAAGACGCACGAATCCAGACCATACCTAGAATCGTTTGAAAGCCTTATGGCTTCCTCCCGGTCGCCCACCTTTATTATCGTGATGACTGGGCCGAACGTCTCTTCTATAGCTATCCGTGCATCGTGCGGCACGTCAGTAAGCAGAGTCGGTTCATAGTAAGCATCCTTGTAGCTGCCACCAGCTAGCAGTTTAGCTCCGTGTGTGATTGCGTCCTTCACAAGTTCATCTATACGTTTAGCAGCCTTTGCACTTATGACTGGGCCCATCGTCACATCCTCTCCAAGGAGAGGGTTACCGAGTTTATAATCTGAGATATGGGACACGATCTTTTGTACGAATCTGGCATAGACAGCATCTACGACAAGTATCCTGCTTATTGCATCGCATCTCTGGCCCGAAAGTTCCAGCGATCCCTTCATGCACTCTTTCGCAGCCAGATCTAGGTCAGCATCCTCAAGTACTATCGCCGCAGCCTTTCCGCCTAATTCAAGATGCACCTTCTTTAGACCAGCGTTCTGCGCGATGTGTTTTCCCACAGGTGTACTCCCCGTGAAACTTATCATGTTTATTTTTTCGTTGTTTATCAACGAATCACCGGTTTTTTCACCCGAGCCCGTTATGACTTGCATGGAGCCAGACGGTATGCCAGTTTTGTTAAACACTTCTGTGCACATAAGGAATGCGAGCGGATCCGCGCTAGGCGCTTTCAAGATGACGGAGTTACCTGCTAATAACGCCGGGAGGACCTTTGCTATAGACGTATAAACGGGGTAGTTGAACGGAGATATGCCGAGCACTACGCCCACAGGTTCGCGTATCACAAGAGCTATTTTCTGAGTGGTGTCGCTAGACCAGTCACCAGGCAGATACTCGCCCATTATTTTCCGAGAGTCTTCCATTCCTAGACGCATCCTTTCCATTGCAGCATTGAATTCACCGCTTGCAGATTTTATGGACTTTCCAGATTCCGCTACTAGGACCTTTACTATCTCGTCTTTGTGCTTCGTGAGTTCTCTGCGGACTTTGTTCATGAGCTCTACACGATCTATCGCTGCCATGTCTCTTACCTTTTTCCTGTTAGCACTCGCGGAATCTATCGCCATTTTTATGTCATTCTGATCTACACTGCCAATCTCCGCGATCTTTGTTTGGTCAATTGGGCTTATTACATCAGCTGTCTCTTTTGTTTTTATCCATTGGCCGTCGATAAAAACATTGAATCTCGGGACCGGCCCGTTTTCATATATATCTGAAAAGTATTCGCTTAACTGTATCTTTATCATACGTTTTATGGTCTAAGGTATAATTAAAACTTTCTGCGCAATATACGCATGTCGATGCATACAAATAAAGCTCGTTGTGAGCATTCAAGATTATCTAAGCCGGTCTACCAACAGTTTAAAGTCCTATGTCTTAACGACTGTGCGGCGAGTGTAACTTATCAACCAAATCGCTCTAGACGAGAGTCGACGGTTACGGCGATCGTAAATTACAAGAATAATAGAACTTTATAATTCGCTTATAATATGATGCATATACAATTTACTTGCCCCCGACCGGATTTGAACCGGTGTCTTCGCCTCCGCAGGGCAATGTTCTGTCCAAGCTAGACTACGGGAGCATATCATGATATTTAGACTTGTAATATTAATATAGTAAATAGAATCAATAATAACCAATATGGCACTTATGCGAAATGCAACGACACCAACGCCTACACAAGAACCGCAGAAACGTAGACATAGTCGGATATTATGGAAATCTGATAGAATAAAGCTAAGAGATTTACTTATAAAAGATGTTAAAACAGCAATAGCCGAAACGCTTACAGAAGAAGATTATACAATTTCTAATCAACCGGTCACTGGCGGCATAAAGACATTATATGATCACCTGTCGAAGCGGCTATCAGAGAACGATTTTTACCGGGGGACCTCCAGTTACTTACTTAATAGATGGGCGAAAAAATTCGAACTGTATAATGTAGTAAGATATGCAAACAATCTAGTCGAGATAGATACCGGACGAAAGACAAATCAAAATCTGATAAATTTGACTGGACTCGCATTCAGCGCACTTATGAACGCATCAGATTATCGTTCGTTTAAATTCAGGGACTCCGCGTACTACTTGGACTATATGGGGGCATTTTTGGCTCCGGACAAGGAACTTGTAGTAAGAGGAGGTACCGGCGAAAATTGCGGTTTTGAATGTGATAAGCAGAGTATAATATATGTAGACGAATTACTAGATGTCGCTAACATCCGGAAACCCAGTTTAGTAAAATGTCTTTGGAGGAACCTA
>JAKATQ010000040.1 GCA_021818665.1 Nanobdellota archaeon
CGAACACTACGGCGTCCACCACGTACAAGAACGCCACAGCCTCCGTCTACACAGCCATCTTCAACACCTCCGGCAACCAGAACTACACCTCCAACTCCGTCCGTCTCGTCCGCCGGCTCTACAAGGCACTGCCTTTAATGACGTTAACAGCTTCTCTGGCTAACTTCACATATAATGGTATAAAGGAGAACTTTTCCGCGGGCATACTTACTGTATCCAAGCAGCTATACGCATCGCTTTTTATAAACGGTCTAAAGAAAGGCACCACAAATCTTTCGACCCATTACGCCAACGCCACAGCCTCCGTCTACACAGCCATCTTCAACACCTCCGGCAACCAGAACTACACTGCCAATTCCATAAAGGATGTAAGGGATTTACAGCAAGCGCAACCTGACATCAGTATATCTGCTTCAATTGGTAATTTTACGTATAACGGAACAATCGAAAGGTTCTCATTTTCTTTTTCGTCCATCAACAATCAATTAAGCGGGGAAACGTTCTCCGTGAACGGCATACCGCAGATCAGCTCATATTCGAATGCCACCGCCGGCACGTATAAAGCAGAAGCTAACGTAAGCGGAGATATAAATTATACGAACGCACAACTGGTCCTTTACAGAAAGATAAGCCAAGTCACACCAAACATTTCTATGTCCGCGTCTATACAGGGAAATTATCCGTTTAATAACACCGCAGACAAACTAACCTTTAGTATCGTGGCTTTCTCCAGCCAGCTGCTAGCGTCACTATATTTTAATGGCTCTTTACTGTCGACATTTAGGCACAACTATACATACTCTATAAACAGCAGCAATCTTTTCGTGTTTTATGTGGCAACGCCTGGAGACATAAACTATTCAGCAATAAACAAGTCGTTTTCTGTAGACCTTAGAAAACCGGGATCCGTAATAATAATCCAGCCACCACAGAGTAAGTTTTCAACTGAAAATATAACTGTAGTAGAACTTAATGGTACCATAGCTACGATAGTGCTTTCCACACAAAAAATAAACAATTATACCCTGGAAATGGTCCTCGACAGGATAGTCCCGAGCGCTAACATAACGCTCCCGATAAACCTCTCTAACAGCATAATGGACAAGTTTTCCTTCTCAAGTGACGCCTATGTCAAGAACCCGGAATTTATAGTCAGCTTCCCCGCCAATCTTTACTGCTTTGGCTCAGTCATCCAAAATCCCGTTACGTTCGTCCAGATAAACGAATCGTTCAACTCTACCGCATATATAAACTCAGCCACGTATAACTTCATTTTGAACGTACATAACATATCAAATAAACTGAAGTATCCGATAGCTACAAACAACGTTATACTCTACAAGTGCAACACCTCTTTGAAGCAGTGGTCGCCGGTCAAAACATTTTTGGACGGCATAAAAAACGGCAATGCACTGTATTCTGGAGTCTCGACGACTTTTTCTAATTACGCGCTGGACGTCCCACCGCAGCAATATAATCTAACCACGTTTACGGAGAACGGACTACCTGCAGGACGCATATGGAACATAACCTATGTAGGGATAACAGAAGAGAATGTAAGCCCTAGCGTGATAGTATTCAATGCACCGATAGGCTCGCATCAATTTTATGCGTATTCTTTGTCAAATTCTACAACCACCAATACGTCTTATTGTACGACAACATTCGCGCCGCAGACCACCGGCATTGCCATCGCCGCCGGCTCGGCGGTACGGATAAATTACGCAGGGAGCACCGTTTGCAGGCAACTCACGGTAATCCAGCAAACGATAGGTTTTACACTGTCAACTCAAGATTATGAAATAATAACATACGCTGCCTTGGCTGCGATAGCCGTTATAATCGGCATTTTTATATACAATCGCGTTAATAAACGGCCTCCCAGGAAAAGACAGGAAAAACCCAAGAGTGTACCTGGCCGCATAGAATACCCATTTCTTCTGAATGTACCTAAGCGGGAGGGAAAACGTGGAAATGAATGAGACCGCAGGGGCGAGACTGCATTCGAGTGAGCACATATTCGTCGGTGCCCTCCAGAAGGCCGGTGTGAAGGTCACTGTCATCAAAGCCGACACGTTCAGACAGGACGGGAAAGGAGTGCTAAGCATAAAAGAAAATATAGCTTTCTCAGACCTGGAAAAGGCGGAAGCGCTCGCTAATAAGGAAATCCAAAAAGGACTATTGGTATCCGAAAAACGCTTCTCGGATATGGCGTCTGCCTTGAGAGCATTCCCAAAGGCCCGGATAAACAAGGAGCGCCTAGACCCCGACAAAGAGATACGGATAGTGGCCATAGGAGAATTCGACGTTTCGGCGTGCAAAAACCCCCACGTAAAGACGACTAAAGACATAGGGCCGTTTTGCATCACGAAAGTCTCGCATCCGGGAGGCTCGACAGAAATCGAGTTTAACGCGGGTCAGGCTGCAGTAGAGCATCTTATCAGAATGAATTCCATGGTCGTAAAAGCCGCGCTGGAAAACAAATTTGACCCTGCCAACTTATACTCAAGATTCGAGGAGCTTAAAACCAGACAGGCGCGCAACGAAGCGGCGTCGGAAGAACTTTTTTATCGGCTCATGGAGAACGCCAGACACCCGGTCCTTGAGGTCTCGGAGGCCGAGCCGAAATACTTCATGGGCGCTCTAAAGCGCTTCATAGAAGCGCATCCAGACAGATACATAATAATCGTTTCTAAACGGCAGGTAGTCGGAATGGGCGGCGTGAACAAAGCGGCTGAAATAGGCAACCTGGGAAAAACGCTCAGGGAAGAAGGGGCTTTTGCGGGAGACGCGCAGCCGGATTACTTCAACGGCAAGATAATCGATGAAGGCAAGCTAAGGCAAATACTGAAACGTTTCGTGTATTAGGGTCTAAGCCTTTCCGGAGTGCGGGGCAAAAGGGTCGCCTCCGCTACGTTCTCGAGGTTCAGGATCTGTTTTACTATCCGTTCCAGGCCGGTGCCGGAGCCGCCGTGCGGCGGCACGCCGTATCTGAAAAAATCCAGGTAGAAAGCGAATTTTTCCGGGTCGAGACCCTTCTCCACGGTCTGTTTTATGAGTATGTCATGTCTGTGCTCTCTTTGGGCGAGGGTGGTTATTTCTAGACCTTTGAATATAAGATCCGCGCGATACGTCACCGACTTGTCCCCTTCTTTCCTCATGTGGTAGAACTGCGCAACGGACCAAGGGAATTCCGTAAGGAAAAAAAGGTCGCTGGAATATTTCTCTTTGACGAATCTGCCGAGCATACGCTCACCTTCTGGGTCTATATCTCCATCCGCATCAAGATGCTTGCCGTAACTTTCCAGTATCTTGCTCGCCTCCCGCATGGTGATCCTAGGGAACGGCACCTTTGGTTCTTCTATCGCAATGCCGAAGACCTCAAGGTCACGTTTGTTGTGGGCGCCAACATCCCTGTAAACGTTCAACATCATGCGCTCCATCACGTCCATCACGTCCTCGTAAGATTTTATGAAGCTCATTTCTATGTCGACGCTGGTGTATTCACATAGGTGCCTGCTGGTGTGGTGCGGTTCGGCTCTGAACACCGGCCCTATCTCGAAAACCCTCTCAAATCCGGCCGCCATCATCATCTGTTTGTAAAACTGCGGGGATTGCGCAAGATATGCGGTCTTGTCGAAGTACACCACGGGGAAGACATTGGCGCCGCCTTCCGTGGCCTGCGACACGATTTTCGATGTGTGTATGCGTCTGAACCCCTCTGCCTCGAAAAACCTGGAAATGCTATTGGAGACCGTGCTCTCGACCTTGAAGACGGCCGAAACCTGCGGTTTGCGCAGACTAAGGAAACGATAATCGAGGTCCTTATCTAAAGAAGACTCTACATTTTTGTTGAGGTTCAATGGTACAGGCTGCTCCGCTTCCGTCACGATGGACAGTCTCTCGGGGATTATCTCATAGCCGTTCTGTGCTTTAGGGTTGCTCCTTTTTTCTCCCTTTACCTCTATAACCGATTCGTTCCGAAGTAGTTTGGCGATTTCGAAGATATCTGGGGATTTATCTTTAAGAATGGTGACCTGGTAGGTGCCGTCTATATCCCTCACGTTAAGGAAAATCAGGCCGCCGAGATTTCTTATATTCTCTGTCCATCCCTTAAGTACGATGTCTTTCCCGTGCTCGGTTATCATATCACTATTTTAACTGCGTCCTGGGCTTTATGTCTTTAATATCAAATTTGACACGGTCTATTTATATATAAAACCATGGCTATTTTCGTTATGCAAAGGCGCTTACACGCAAGCGACGGCAAATCCGTTCGTGAAAAAGGGCGATTCATCATAAATGCTGAAGGACTTGTAAAACACTATGGCAGCATAAAGGCCGTCGACGGCATAAGCATCAAAATAAGAAAAGGAGAGGTTTACAGTCTGCTCGGTCCCAACGGCGCCGGCAAGACCACCACTGTGGAGATGTTAGAAGGCCTAAGGAAGCCGGATCACGGTCGGATAAACGTGCTCGGCCTGGATCCGTTCGCAGACGCGGACGTTCTGCACAGGAGGGAAGGGATAATCCCGCAGGGATTCAATTTTATAGAGAAAATAACCGCAAAAGAGGCGATAGGATACTACGCTACACTCTTTGGCGTAAAGAACAGGGCAAAAGAGCTCCTGGAACTCACAAACCTTACTGACGTGGCCGACGTAAACTTTATGGACTTGTCTGGCGGTCAAAAGCAGAAGGTCGGACTCTGCTTGGCCCTATCCAACGACCCCGAAATACTATTCTTGGACGAGCCTACGGTCGGCTTAGACCCGCAGGCCAGGAGAAACATACAGGACGTGATACGCAGACTGAAGTCAGAAAAAAGGACGATAATCCTGACCACGCACTATCTCGAGGAAGCCGAGGAGCTCGCAGACAGAGTCGCTATAATAAATCACGGCAAGATAATGGCGGAAGGGACCCCGCAGGAGATAATAAGAGAGTACGGAGACGGCATGAAGCTCTCGGTATCCGCGGCACCCGTGCTAGCGAAGGCATTCGATGGCAGAAAAGGCATGAGTGCAAGATACGACTCCGGCAGGGTGATAGTGGCTCTAGAATCCGATGCCAAGATATCCAAGGCGATAAGGATAATCGAAAACAGCGGACAAGAATGGAGCAACCTAAAGCTGAACAATGAAACGCTAGAAGACGTCTTTCTCAGCCTTGTAGGCAAGAAGGAGAAAGAATGATATGAAGCTAAAGAACATAAGGGCCGATTTCGTGGTGTACGCCAGAAACTTCCTAAGAACAAGATCATCCATATTCTTCGCGTTGTTGTTCCCGGTAATATTCCTACTCGTTTTCGGTGCGATATTCTCGGGCAACCAGAGCAAGATACCGGTTTACGTGCAGAACTTGGACAATGGATCACCCCTAGCTTCAAGCTTCATGACCGCGGTGAACTCTAGCGGTGTGCTAAGCGTCGTGAATGTGCCACAGAACGTGAACATAAAAGATTACATAAGCCAGAATTCGATAAGCACCGCGCTGGTGATCCCGCAGGCATTTTCAGAGGACATAGCATCGCATCAGAAGGTCAATATATCTTTTTATTACAATCCGGCGCAATCCACATCGCAGGAGGCTGAGCAGGCAATAGCGTTTGTAGTACAGGATTTTAATTTCAGGCTCGACAATGCGACGCCGCTCGTGCTGACGTCGACAAACACCGTTTCCTCCTCCGGCACACAGTACATAGACTATCTCGTTCCCGGCCTCATAGGGCTGTCCATACTGACATCAGGGGTGTTCTCACTGACATATCTCGTAAACAACTACAGAAAA
Source organism: Nanobdellota archaeon (assembly GCA_021818665.1). GTDB lineage: Archaea > Nanobdellota > Nanobdellia > Parvarchaeales > Parvarchaeaceae > Parvarchaeum. The sequence goes on from JAKATQ010000040.1 coordinate 5,791, forward strand.
GAGAAGATATTCCGCCAACTGTCGCTGACGCCGCTTACACGGGGAGAGTGGCTGGTGTCGAAGTTCGTATGGAACCTCATCATCGCACTGATATCGGTTTTCCTGATGATAACAGTCGGCGACCTCGTATTCGGCGCCAATGTATCCTTTAACTTGCTGATCCTGCCGATAATATTCTTTGGGGTGTTCGGGTTCGTGTCTCTAGGCATAATCGCAGGGGCGATATCTAAGAGCGAAGAGACGGCCTCGGTGATAGGCAACATAATAACGTTCCCCATGATGTTCCTTTCAGGCACGTTTTTCCCGGTGGCCCTTATGCCGGTATACCTGCAGGAGTTCGCCAGGTTCCTCCCGCTGTACTATGTCATAGACGGCATGAACTCAGTGACTTTGTTCTCGAATATGGGCTCGTACGTTGTCGATTTGGCCGTTACAGCCGCCATATCTATAGCGTTCTTTATGATAGCGCTAAAGGTGTTTTCCTGGAGAGAAAGGTAACTTTTATTTTTAGAAAAGTCGGCTTCAAGCGCCGGGCTTGATTCCCGCGATTGTTATATTGAACACGAGCGTATAACCGGCAAGCGCAGGGTGGACGTCCATAAGAACGAAAGTAGAATTGATGAATGAAGTGACGTTCCACGCGCCACTGGGCAGATTAAATCGCTCTCCGATGCTGACGTTAGAGTTATTGTATATTTGTTTGCTTACGTTTTCCACTTGTACCAATGGGATGGCGTAAGAATGCAGGGTCTGGTTTACGTAGCCATAGGCTTCGCTTGGCGGGATAGTCACGGTCTTGGTCTGGCCCGTCTCCATGCCGATCACAGCGTCGTTAAAACCAGTTATGACTGATCCCGAGCCTACCACAAATGAGAAAGGAGTACGTCCGACATTCGACTGGATAACCGTGCCGTTCGTGAAACTGAGGGTGTAGTATACGCTGACATTGTCGCCGTTCGCAACGGTGGTGGTTGAGGCACTGCCAGGAGATTTGCCCATCAGCATAAAAGCCGTGATGCCGACAGTTGCTGCAATGACGACAATTACTGCTGCGAGCAGGTACGGTAGCTTTCTTTTTACCCGCAACGGTGCCTCTTTCTGAGGAGTCTCCTGCGATTGTTCTGGTACATTATTTGCGGTGTCGTCCATAAATCAATTCTTTTATTAAGAAGCCTATGCTTTAAAAACTTTATTCGCCTATGAATCGATTTATTGCCGTCTGTATCGCGCGACTTTTGCCTTACTTTGTCATCCAACATATCAGAAACGTTAATTAATGCGCAGTTCGTATTTAGTTTTTAGAAACGGATCGGCGCAAAAGGTTTTCATTATGGATAATCTGGATATTATAAGGTCTAAAGTCGTTGTCTGTCGGCTGTGTGACCTCTCGCTGAAGCGCATAAGAGCCGTGCCCGGCGAAGGGCCGCTAGAAGCGAAGCTCTTCATACTTGGCGAAGCGCCTGGCAGGCACGAGGACGAAGCGGGAAGGCCGTTCGTAGGCATGTCGGGACGCTTCATGGACAGATATCTAGAACTCGCCGGCATAGACAGGAGCGCGGCCTTCGTGACCAATGCCGTTAAGTGCAGGCCGCCTAACAATAGGAAGCCGGAAATGATGGAAATATCGGCGTGCAGTCCGTATCTGCTCGGCCAGCTGTCCGCAATAAAACCGTCTATAGTCCTAGCGCTCGGTACATCGGCGTGCAACGCCCTCGGCATACGCTACAAACAGCTATCAGACGTTCGTGGAAGACTCATACAGCACGATTTCCACGGCCATTCGCTGAACGTCTTCGTGACCTTTCATCCCTCTTTTCCGATGCGCTTCACAAAACCAAGAGCGGAGTTCCTAAAAGACCTGAAAACCGTGGCGTCAATATTGGGGCGGTCATGAACGCGGTTCAAGCTATTTATAGTAGTTTTCCTCATATAGACTAAATCCAAGAAAAACCGACCGTATATGAAATCCAGACTCGAAAGGCTTTTCGTCTCCAAACACACAAACGATACGCAGTTTTCGTTCACGTCCACGTACACGGTTAACCTGACCCCGCCCGGCAGGACTCCGCTGATAGGCCGTGAACTGCACAAGGCGCTCTACGCCATAGTCGACGATGCGTATGCCGACGCGAAGCGCTACAAAGCCGAAGAAACCGCCGAGCTTAAGGACCGCCTGGCGTATCTTCCAGTGATCAGCAGGGATTACGGTGTATTTCATTCCCACCTAGAATCGGTATCAAAAAAGGACTTTGGCTGTGTCGTAAAGCCAGAAGTCGGCAAAGATCCCAGTCTATTCCTGAAGATGTGCGACATAATAGCAGTAGAGCTAACGGATATGGGTGCAAGTTACGTTCACTGGTGGGATAGAGGCAAGGCACGCATAGCGGAGCGCCTGGCTGGCAGCGCGTCATCCTATAAATGGGCTTCAAAATGGTAGACGCGGCGCAAAAACGGACCCTGGAAGATACCCTCACGGAAGACATAGCAGGGGCTCTCGATGTCGCCGTCAGAGGGTCATGCCGCTCACAAAGAAAGGCGACATAACGTTTTATGACGCGTTCTGCAGGAACTTCACCGCCAGGATAGCCAGTTCGAGGACCTACAAATACCTGGACAGTAAACGTCTAAACAACGAACTTATACCGAATCTTTACGCGGTCATAGACAGGGCGGAGGGACTGGTGCTCGCAGACGATGGACTGTCCGAAAGCCTGCGCAAGCTGCCGATGAACAACGGTGCCGATCCCAAGGGGAAAGGACTTTTATACAGCCTTCCAAACTTCCCAAAAGCGTATAAGCATGAAGTAAGCCTTAGAGACACGATACTGGGAGCTATTATATACAATTCTGCGGAGCACTCGTTCGATTTGTGCGGGCTCGGGAAGATATACAATCTTTTTGACATACTCGCATTCCATACATACATCGGCAAAAGCAAAAAGGTAAGGATCAGGCACTACGATGGCAGAACCTTGGTCATGGAGGACGGATGCCTAAGACTGGAAAACCCGACCACGGCCGCACAAACACAGAAGGGACCGAAATGAGCCGCCGCCGGTAAAGTTAATTAACGCAGCGGTTTTATCATATAAATGAAGAACCCATCGTTTCCCGACTACAGCAGGAACATCTGCGCGCTCGCGGACGAGAGATC
>JAKATQ010000001.1 GCA_021818665.1 Nanobdellota archaeon
TCGGTTATAGCCGGCGGGCTGCCGCTGTAGGCGAAAGGCGAAGCGGGGCTGGAGGAGAGGGTCTGCGTTATCGTGGCTCTGGATATCTTCCTTGACTCGGAGACGGAGCCGGAGGTGTAGTTCTGGTCTCCGCTGGTGTTGTAGACCGCGTCGAAGACTCCTGCTGTCGCGTTAGAGTACGGGGACGCCTTCTGCGCGCCGTTGATGTAGAGCTTTGCTGTGAGCTGGCTGTCCACGGACGTGACGGAGGCGGTGAACTTCTCCGGGGTGCCGTTGTAGGTGAAGTTGGAGAGGGAAGCTGAGAGAGTGAGGGTCGGCGCGGCTTTGTCGATCGTCACTGCCAGCGAAGGGGACGTTGTGACTGTGTAGTTCTGGTTGCCGCCGGATTCGGAAGTGTAACTGTAAGAACCGGCTGCCGCGTACTTGCCGCTGAGGGCGGAGAACGTGAAGGAGGAAGAGGAGAGGTCGGACGAGCCGGTGGATCCCGTGGAGGCGGAGCCGTTGTAGAGGGAGAAGGAGAGTCCGGACTGACCGCTGACGAGCGTGCCTGAGAGGGTGTCGGTTATAGCCGGCGGGCTGCCGCTGTAGGCGAAAGGCGAAGCGGGGCTGGAGGAGAGGGTCTGCGTTATCGTGGCTCTGGATATCTTCCTTGACTCGGAGACGGAGCCGGAGGTGTAGTTCTGGTTGCCAGTGGTGTTTAGCACGAAGGAATAAACGGCAGCTGTCGCGTTCTTATACGTAGTCGATGTAGTGGTGTTGGATTTAAACCTGCCGTTTATGAAAAAGCTTGCGTTCAGCTGATTGCTGACGGTGGTTATGGTCGCCGTGGTGTTCTCTGTAGTGCCGTTATAGGTGAAGTTCGCTCTGCTGGCTGTCAGGGTTATGGTTGGCACGGCTTTATTTATGGTCTGGGAGTGAGTTTCAGAGGTAGATGTCGCCGTCTGATTGGCAACGATTGTATAGAGCCCGGCTGGCTCCAATCCAGAGAAGGTCACGTTGGTCGGTGTCGTACCACTAATCGAAACGTTTCCCTCAAGTTTTCCATTCACGTAAAGAAGCCCGTTATAACTGCACGTTGCCAGATTATTGGTGAATTGTGCGATATAGACCGAATTAGTGCCGTATGTTCCAGTCTGGTTCGCGTCTCGCGTGCTATTTATCCACATGTGGATTGTTTCTGTAGACAATGTACAACCTGCTGAAAATGAAATTATGCCCGTCGTTATCTGCGGAACGCGGGGGGGCGTTTGAGGTGTTTTCATCAATAACCCGCTTAATGTCAGAATTATCAGCAGACTTACGATTATGGGCCACACATACGATATAGCATAGCCCAGTCGTAGACCTTCATGTGCTCCGGGAGTTGATTGCGATTTGTGCGCCAGATTCATATAGTAGAAATGATAACTTGAATAAATATAATATTATTTGAGCCAAAAGAGGCGATTTTGCCACTTGGATAACACTTTAAGTCCTAAATCTTTATTTTTGATGGGTTTTAACTGCTCTAACGAATTTGGATTGTTCTTGGAGAGCGTTACCAACATTCAGCCATCAAATCCAGTTCTTTCAGCTTTTTAGGACAGAAAGCCGACTCAGTATCAATTATCTCTCTTTCGTTTAAGGGGCATCACAATGCTGGCACAGCGTTTAAAAGCAAGTATTGGCTTCTTTACATTTGAGATGTATTTTAACTTATTTGTGGTTTTCCTCCTCATTAGTTTTAATGCTACGAGCCTTCTGAAGCAAAGCGCCCTATACATCTCTCTAACTTAAGTGAATGTAAACTTCGGTCATCTTTTTTGCTGTGGTCCATCCGACTATTTGTTTTAGAGACGATCTTAAGGGCGAGTTTTAAGGCCGCACATGATTTATTGATTAGTTGAGTGAGGGCAGGCCTTGTTCAAACTATAAGAATTCTAAGAACGCTTTTTTGTTTATGTCCATTATTTCTTAGCTCCACATAAGAACTTCGGCCCTGTTCTTAAAGATTCTCTCCCTTAAACCATCTTCCATGCTTACACTTAATATTTAACTCCTTTTAAAACGATAAAAGATATCAACTAATCAAAGACCGCCCAGGGAGAGACTCGAACTCTCAACCTAATGGTTAACAGCCATTCGCTCTGCCGTTGAGCTACCCGGGCTTACTCTCTGAGTATAGCTTTTTGAGCCATATATTCTTTGATTTTGCCCAATATAAATTTATTAAAATCGTGGACATCGTATGGTTTGTCGTAAGCGGCGGATTCCTTGTAAACATACGCTTCTCTGTGCTGGTTCACGAACCTAGAAAAGTGCTCAATTCCAAGCCATGGATTCGGACCAACGACGCGCTTAGTCTTCGTCGCTGGGACGTTAGCGACTTCTAGGAACAGTTCTGCGTCGTGCTCCGAGAACACGACGTTCAAGTCGTAGACTTCTACACCGGCGTCTGACAGAGTTTTCAAAAGCCGCTCGGAGTTCTTGTTATATTTCGAGAGGAACTTCTCACGCGGACCGGATATCCTCGTGACGTTCCTGAAAAGGCGGGTGCCGCGTAGTTTCGACCTGGAGATAATTGCTTTTTTGTCATCTTTCTTCAAGAAAAATGACATTTCGGGATGGAGGTGGAAAAATTTCACCGCGAATACGAACTTGGCGAAGTTGGTCATGTTCAAAGACGCGCAGACGTTCCGATTTGGGTTCGTCGGATCTACCAGCAGTATCGGCGAGCCGTCCTCCCCCAGCTCTTTTACCGCCCCATCCCTGTTCGAGTAAACCTTTTCTATGTCGATATACACGCACGGTCGCCATGCCAACACGGCGTCAAAAAGCTGTTTTATGCCGCCATAGTTCAGGATCATCAGTTCAAGCGCATAGCCGGAGAAGCCGTGTATGTGCGTTTCGGCGCCGAAACACCCGTTAGCCTTGCAGAATTGTTTCAGCGCTACGACGTCGCGCTTCATGCCGGCATCGAGTCTCCTGTTTATATAAGATGCGTGGAGCCTTGAAAAATCGACAGAATTGGTGACCTCTTTGCGGTCCTTGAACCTTACCAGAGGCACTATCTCGACGTATACTCTCTGGATTTTGCCTCTGAAGTAGACGCGCGTGCCATGCGCCGTATCAAAGCCATCTGGTATGAGCTTATGTAGCCCCAATGTTTCCTTTTCTGAACCGAAAACCACGAAAACGTCTATATCGGCATCATTCCTTACCCACGTTCCCTTCGAGAAAGACCCGCCTAGCTCGACTTCTATGTCTAGCTTGTATTTTATCGCTTTGGCCCTTATGCCGGCAATGACGGATTCCGCTATCCGTTTCAGTTTGACGGCTTCGGCCCCGGATGGCAAGAAAGACTTATAAACACGTTCGATAATGTTATTAGTTTTGTCGAGCATATGTATGTTTAGCGAACCATTATTTATATGGATATTCTGAGCCAGAAGTTGATGAAGATACTAGCCGAGCTTGGTTTTGATAATCTGACGGAAATACAGAAGCTTTCGATGCCTAGGATAAAGAACGGAGAAAGCCTGGTCGTAGGAGCACCTACAGGTTACGGCAAGACCCTCGCAGCATTCCTTCCGCTGATAGAAAAGATTGATGGCACTAAGGACGAGCTACAGCTATTGTATGTTACGCCGCTGCGCTCCTTAAACAGGGACATCTTCAAGAACATAATCTCTATCTGCAACAAAATGGGCGTAGAGCTCGACATAAGGCACGGGGACACCTCAGCCTCGGAGCGAGCCAAGCAGGCGAGCATGCCGCCGCACTGCCTTATAACCACTCCCGAGACTCTGCAGTCGATGTTCTTAAGCAAGAGACTTGTGGAACACATGCGCAACATAAAGTACGTCATAGTGGACGAGATACAGAGCCTGATGGAGTCAAAGCGCGGGACCCAATTCAGCGTCGCACTGGAAAGGCTAAGGGAACTGGCCAAATTCCAGATAGTAGGACTCAGCGCGACTATCGCTGATTTCGAGGCGACAAAGCGCTTTGTAGGCTGCAGCGAATCCATAGAGTTCACTGGCGACAAAAAATACAACGTAAAGGTTATATATCCTCAGATAGAGCCCGAAGATGAGGGCGTCGCCTCGAAGGAAAACCTTAGCGATCTTGTGGCTAATTCGCTTAGATATATAAAGAACGAGATGCTTTCCGCCAGATCCACGATTCTTTTCACTAACACGCGGGAAACTGCCGAACTCCTCGGGTCGAGGCTGTCTAAATTCCTAAAACGCCAGAACATAGATGTCCACCATAGTTCGCTGTCTAAGGAAGTCAGGATGGAGATAGAGAATCGCTTCAAGATAGGCGGCATAGACCTCGTTATAGCCACCAGCTCGCTGGAACTCGGGATCGACATAGGAGACATAGATTTGGTCATACAATACATGTCGCCCCGTCAGGTCGTAAAGCTCATCCAGCGTGTCGGTCGTTCAAAGCACGTGGCGAGCGGGGTATCGGAGGGCCGCGTACTTACCATAAATCTGGACGACTACCTAGAGAGCGTAGCTGTCGATGAATGCCGCAAAGAGAACATGATAGAGGTCATTCCACTGCCAAAGCTTTCTCTGGACATACTCGCGCATCAGATAGCCGGCCTGCTCATAGACGGCGTAGGAAAACCGGCTAAGATGTTCGAGATAATAAGACGATCGTACGCGTATTCCGACCTGGATAAAAAGAAATTCGACGATACTTTGGACTTCATGCTAAAACACTATCTCGTGAGATATTATGGTGAGGATCTTGTAAGGACAAGAAAGGGCCTGCTCTTCTACATAAACAACATCTCCTCCATCCCAAATATAAAGACATATGTAGTTGTCGACAGCCAGCTGAACAAGAAGATAGGCGTACTAGACGAGAAATTCGTGGCGGAGAACGGTCGTGAAGGGAGCATGTTCATAATGCGCGGGGAGACATGGAAAATCATAAAGTTTGAGGGGCAGAAGATCAGCGTCGTAAGGGCGGCAAACTCGATTGGCGCGATACCTGCATGGGAAGGCGAGCTGATGCCGGTACACAGGTTTGTCGCTGAGCGTGCAGCCGCGCTAAGACACAAATATGTGGACCGTTTTTCTGTACTGCGTGAACAGCAGTCCGGGTTCGTGATCCCGGATGGGAAGACCATGCTGATGGAAAGAATGGAGGGTTTTGCAATAATCCATTCTCCTTTCGGGAACAAGATAAACGAGGGCATCGCGAAGGCGCTTTCCGCCAGGATATCGGTGATAGTCGGCGAGAGCGTCGTGAGCAAGGTCGATCCGTATCGAATAACCATCAAGACGCACCTTCCGCTCAAGGAGCTTAGGAAGTTGTTTACGTCAATGGAAGACCCAAGCGCCCTTATAAAAGACGTGATAAGGAGGACTTCACTTTACGAGTATCGTTTTTTAAACGTGGCGAAACGTTTCGGAGTCGTAAACAAATTCGCCGACTTCAGCAAGATGCATCTAAGGAGCCTTGTAGATATATACAAAGGTTCCATACTGGAAGAAGAAGTCTACAACGAGATATTCAGCGATAAGATAGACGTGGCGGGAGTAATGGACGTGATAGGAAAAATAAAGGCCGGCAGCATAGAATTAGTCCTTAATGAGGGTGCGCCGTCTCCTCTAGCGTACGAAGGATTTGAGAACTCGTACGGCGGTTCGATAGTAAGGCCGGAAGACGCGAAGAAGATGCTGCGGCAGCTCGTACTAGAAAGGCTGAGAAGCACCAGGATGTTCCTGCAGTGCCTTAACTGCGGCAATAAAGTCGGCGAATTCGATGCACAGAACGCATGTGACCTGAAATGCCAGAAATGCGGTGCAAAGTACATAGGTTTTTTCAAATCCAAGTACAGCAAGGAATACTCGGACATAATCAAAAAGTCGTTCAAAAAGAAAAAACTTACGGCAGACGAGGAGCGGATACTGGAAGGGCTAAAGCAAAGCGGCGCCCTGTACCTTGCGTACGGTGGCAAGGCATGCGTAGTCGGCGCTTCATACGGCATCGGCCCCCGCGTCGCAAGCCGCATCTTATCTACTTACAACAAAAGCGAGGAAGAGCTAGTGGACAAGATAATCGAAGCGGAAAAGAACTACATAGAGACCCGGGACTTCTGGAATTGACGTTCAGATGTTCAGGTTCGAGATGTTATGGTCCTTCCCGTGCGAAACGCACACGAGGTCTGGATTAAGGTCTTTTACCTTCTTTATACTGCTGAGGAGCGAGATGTAGTCATCATAGAATATCGGCACTCTTAGCCCTTCGGGCACGCCTCTCAAAAGGTCCCCGACTATAACCGTGTTGGAATCTGGAAGATATATGGAGATGGAATCCGGTGTGTGGCCCGGCGTTTCGAGTATCTTCGCTTTTACGTGCATCTGTTCCGGGAACATCCCCTCTTTCAGGACCATGTCTGGTTTTACGAACTTCGGTCTCGCGAATGCGATCATTAATTTTATCATGCCTGCCATAAGTGCGGGTTTTATCCCCTTTACATTGCCCTGCTTTGGGAGCATCAGGCCACTAGCGCCATCTATATACTGTATCCCTTTTTCGTGTATAGCCAGATGCGCACCGGAAAGTCTCTGCATGTAATATGCGCCTCCGAAATGATCTATGTGGGCATGGGTCAGCAGGATGTACTTTATGTCGGAGACTGATTTCCCGAGCGAGTTTATGTAGGCGATTATCGTTTTGTAGCTGTTCGGCATGCCGGCGTCCACAAGAAGAAAGCTGCCATCCGAAGCTTCTATTAAGAAAGCTTTTGTACGCCCAAGGTATATCTCGTGGAGTGAGGAATTTATCCTCATGCCGAGCGTGTTTGCTTCCATAATAATCCTTATGAGCTTATTATTTAAATATTGGGCTCATCAGCTACCCTTGTCCTCATCGGTCGCCCTCAGAAGGTGTTCACTTAATCATCGCCCATTCATATTTTTGGCGGCGGAGTCCCGCCTGTCGAACTTATTTTATTTTGGTTATTGCCTAACTGGTACTGGAGAACGAAAAAGGCGGTGCTGCCTATCACAGAGCTGAGCTTCACGTTCATCGGGGCTAGTGGATTCGTGCTATAAAGTGTAGGGGTCGCTCCGTTAAGCCCAAGGTATAAGTACCAGTAGGAATTTGTCGTTGTATTGTCACATATCTGCCCGGTGAACTGGCTGGAGTATATACACGTAAGCTGGCCGCCGGAAATGGAGGCGGACATGTTGTTAGCCCTTAGGATGTCATTGGTCAGGCCTCCTATCGTCGTGGCGTTAAGGGACGATATCGGGGTATATGCAACGCTACCGATGAGCGTAAGATTCTGCCCGGTGGACGATGAATTGCTCACGAGCCCGGTCGTATACAGTGATGAGGTTGGTTTCACGAGCGACTGGGGGATTATTATCTCGTAAGCTAGTTGCGTCGGATTCCCCACGTTCATGCTAGCGAAACCGTACATAATAGAAACAACAAACACTATCCCGACCGCAGCAGCGAATATCTGTTTTAACCTTCTATTTACCATAAACTCTTAGAGTCACTTCAAAAGCACGTAGCCTACCACAGAAACGGCTAGGATCACCACGAGCCCGACTAGGAACGCCGCGGGAGAGAGGGCTATGAGGACCAATAATAGGATGCCGACGAACATACCGAACCCGGCTCTTGTGTAATCTCTGTTCTTAAGATAATGGTAGCCGTATCCTATAGAGAAAAAGACGAACGCCGCAACAAAGGACAGCGCAGCGAGTATGATTATAGGGATGTAAACGAATACAGCACCGGGTACTATGGTTATTATGTTTGCGAATATCGTTATGAGGACCATCGGTACTGCGGCGGTTATAAGCAGCTTTAGGTTTTCATCGTTCTTGAGGAACGAAGGCATCAGGTGGTCCCTCGACATGTCATCTAGAGTCCTGTTTGCTGTATTTATGACGGCGAACGCCATAGTCAGTATGACTATTACTGATAGGCCCACTATTATGTCTTGGAGAAGGGAGCTGAACGAACCTGACAGTATATTGGCGGTGAATATCGATATCGGTGAGAACTGTATGGACTGCACCGTCACGCCCTGGCTATTGCCGTAGACTAGAAGCTGTATCAGTGAGAATATCACTATCGCGCTGAAGAGTACGTATATCAAAGCCTTCGCGACTTTGGTCCTGTCTGTCCCTTTATAGACTATCGCAGATCCTTCGAAGCCGCCGTACATCCACAGGAAAAGCACGAGTGCAAGCGAGAACGGCGCTATTATGTACGAAGGGAAGCTTACCGAGGCAGTTGACGTATTGAATCCGTGCTGCGTCACCGCTATCGTGCCGACGACTATCAGGAGAACGACGAACAGTATCTTGAGCGCACCCGCGAAGTTCAGGCTCTTCCTAGTTTTCTGATAGAAGAAAAGCAACCACATTACGAAGAAAACTATGTCGACTAGGGCTATGGAAATGTATATGTTAAGACCAAAGAACTGGGATATCTCGCCCACTGACGCTATGCCGGCAGCCGTGGTCGTTATAAGGAAGGACACCAGTATTAGGAAGCCGAATATGAACGAATATTCTATGTCCGAAGTCGCTTTGAGAAAATTGTATGGGTCGTGGCTATGTGTGATGGATATATCATATATAAGCATCGCTATCATGAGCGCTATGAAGCCCGCCGCTATCACGAGATAAACCGAGAACGGGCCGCTGTAGACTAGCGACATGAATATCGGGAGTATCAGTATGCCCAGTCCGATTATCCCTGCAAGTCCGTGAAGATAAAGTTCCGAAGTCGAATGCTCATTTCTCCCCGGGGTTGCCGGCCTTGCGACTCTGCGTGGTGCCGAACGCCGTCTTTTCTGCATAAGGGTTAAAGCACAATTTAGTATAAATAGCTGTATTTTTGAAGTCTTTTTACGGCTGATTAGGCGTATTTTTCTGGGTCTCTTGGGCTCAGACGTATTTACTTTCTTTCTTACCGGCGTCTGTAAGGCCTACGAATGACGCGTTTTTTTGGAATTCCTGCAGGTTCTCCGCGTTTAGATACGTCATAGCCGACCTTAGGCCGCCGATTAGGTTATTGATTATCTTCGTCGCGCTTCCCTTGTACGGTATCAGCGTCTCGGTGCCTTCGGGCGTGTACTCTTCTATGTTGACAAGGTCCTGCATCTTGGACGATTTGTCAGCGAAAGCGTTTATCGATGCCATCCCCCTGTAAAACTTGTAATTAACGTTCGATTTCGTGACTATGCTCCCCGGGCTCTCGTCGGTTCCTGCCAGAAGTCCTCCAATCATCACCGTACCAGCCCCGGCTGCTATGGCTTTTGACAGATCTGCGGACTTTATTATCCCGCCGTCGGCCATCACCGGTACCCCATGACCGGCGCATTCCATTATGGCACTCAGCTGCGGGTAGCCGACACCGGCTACGGGTCGCGTGAGGCACGCGCCTCCCGGCCCTATGCCTATTTTTACGCAGTCCGCACCGGCCTTCTTAAGGTTCACGACACCTTCTTTTGTTGCGACATTGCCGGCTATGACCTCCACGCTGAACTTAGCCTTCACCGTCTTTACAACTTCAGCGGTTTTCTCCAGATATCCGTTTGCAACGTCTACGACTATGAAATCTGCGCCGGCCTTCAGCAGCGCCCCGGTCCTTTCGAGATAATCGTGCCCTATGCCTATAGAGCCGCCGACTATCAGTCTGCCCTGCCTGTCCTTAGCAGAAGAGCCGTAGCTTTCAGCTATCGTTATGTCTTTTGACGTTATCATGCCACAAAGTGCGCCTTCCTTGTCCACGAGGGGCAGCTTTTCTATCTTGTTTAAGAGCAGTATCTTCTTTGCATCCTCCGAGGACACGCCCTTCTTGGCAGTAACGACGTCCCTCGTCATCATTTCTCCGACGCTCTTGTTTTCATCCGTCTCGAACTGAAAGTCGCGTTTAGTTATTATCCCGACTACTTTCCTGCCACTCACAACTGGAAAGCTGGTCACTTTCTTCTCGTCTATCAGCTCCCTTAGCTGCTTTAGCGTATAGTCTGGCGGGACTGAGTAGGGTTTGTCTATCACCACGTTCTGCTCACGCTTTACCTTGGTTATCTCGTTAGCCTCGTCCTCTATCGTGTTGAAGCGGTGAATCACGCCGACGCCACCCATCCTAGCGAGCGTTATCGCCATGACCGCCTCTGTCACCGTGTCCATGTTGGCACTCACTATAGGGAGTGGTATCTTCAGTTTGTCCGTTAGGTAAGTCGACGTATCTGCGTCTTTCCTTGAAGAGACTCTGGAAACTCGCGGCACTAGGAGCACGTCGTCGAAAGTCAGTAACTGCTTTATCTCCATAAAAGCCAAATTCTTTACGTATTTAGGCATTAAATAGTTTGCCACGCGATGAGGCTGTTGCATAATTCGATTGCGGACAGCCTGCGATAAGCGATAAATCAAACAAATGCTTCCTATTCTGCATTAGGAAACACAAAAAAGGAGGCATTTATGAATAAGAAGACAGTGAAAGGATTTAAAGATTTAGTACAGAGAAAACTGCAGTTTGTTATAGATGAAATGAAGAAAGTCGTGGGAGACAGTGTGATAGAGCTGCTGCGGATGAACAAAGAAAAGAGGGGAAACCCCTTTGTCTATTCTGAGACGGAAATAGTCAATGCCAGTGCTTTTAGGTTCCTTATAAAACAGAGACTGCGGCAAACAAATGTCTTAGTGAAGAATCTTGCGCATGAAAGCGCTTATATTCGACTGCCGCTGTAAAATAGTGATTCGTGGGCCGATGGCGCAATTGGCAACGCGCTCCCCTTGCAAGGGTTTCCTGGAACGGGAGAGACTGAGGGTCCGAGCCCCTCTCGGTCCATTTGTTTTCACTTGGAGTTCTGCAGCGACATTATCAGAAGCCCGTACTTTTCCATCGTCTTTTCGGCCAGAATTTTATGCTCTTTATATGTACCGCATATGGTCATCTTGCGCTTTATTAAACGCCTGTGTACTGCTTCATGCGCGGATTCCATTCCATCATAAATGCATAACTCCGGGGTTTGCACCTAAAAACATCGAGTTTTATCTCGAACATCTTCTTTCCGCTGAGGACGGCATTAAAGTGTTTTGGCCACGCTTTTTTCTCTATCTGCATGCCGTTCGGAAGCCGCAAATATATTTAAACAATGCGGAACCTTAAAACACGTGTTTAAAATTTTATGTACATGCCCCTTTTTGGAAGAAGACTTAGGAGAATAACGGCGGAACTGATAGCTTCAGCGGTGATAGTGTCTTTCTTGGAAGAATTCGCACTGATATATTTTGGACTTTTATCAATAACCGGTCTACCTGATTTTCTGGCCATAAGTGTCATACTATCAGTAATAGAACTTGTGCTGATGTTCATGATTGAAGAATTCCTGATAGCGGCAAAGCACGAAGTGAGGCGACGTATGAATAGACAGAGTTCCCTCAGCAGACACCTGAAGTGACCGGCGGCTCAGCTGCTTGAAAATACTCCATCGGGAGGCAGCGATGTTATGCTAGTCTGTGACGGTGTTTGTCCGATAGTGGCTGTAACAGAGTATGATATAGTCAGGTAGGTGCCGTTCTCGTCCCTAGTGGTAGATACCGATGCTTGTATCGGCAGTCCAAAAACATTGGAAAAGCAGATGGAACCTGATCCTGACCGGAATCTTATGTCGAAAAGTGAGCAGCTCTGCCCGTTTATTGTCTCTGTGCCCATGAAAGTCGTCGGTGTGCTGGAGTTTATAGAGATGTTGGTGATCCCAAAGGTAAGTGCAGGGAACATATTCGATCCGAGTGCTACACGACGATTGAAAGTCTGACCGGGAAGGTAGTTGCAATATTCGATGTTGATATTGGCACTGTGATTCGCGAAGGCATCGCCATTAGAACATGATATATCTCCAGTACCATTGAATATCGAAGTTGCGTGGAAGTTGCCTGGTATGGAAGAGAGGTTGGGTGGAGCACCCTCGACAGGTGAAAAACGGAAAAGTGCCGCTATCTCCGAAAACGGCACAGCCAGCGCATATCTAGACAAGTTGCCATATACTGCGAATGAGATACTGCTGTTAATTCTTTCATTTATTTGAGTCGGCGCGCCGGAGGAGTTCGATGCTGTGTCGTTGAGCCTTAGGCTGTCAGCGTAAGTAATATTTATTGCATTCTGCTGTATCGATAAATTCTGCGCTGTCTGCATGACCTGCTGCCCGTTGATGTCCGCTTGGAAAGCCGAGCTGACGATTTGCGTATTCTGGCCGTGCTGCAAGTTAAGCACACCGGAGCCGTATACTGCTATGATCGCTACCGCAACAGCTATTATCACTATGGCGGCTAAAAGCTTAGACTCCATAATCAACGAATGCGATAATGATTTAAATAGGTATCTAAGCGGCCGGCGTCTCCGAAAGATTAGATAAAAGCTGCAACGGTTCGAATGCAAAGGCCATCATCTCCTTTTGTAGAATGTCAATAGTAAGATAAGAACCTATTAGGCATCTTGTAAAGACAGTACTTTATTCACTATCTTTACGTCTAGAGACGAGAAACCAAAAGCTCTTATAATACGGAAAGTCGCTAGGTTCGGGACCTCCGCCAAGACCAGCTGCTCGAAACAGTATATTGGAAGGATCGTATATCTGGTAATAATTGTGTACAAACGCTCTCTTCAATTGATTTAGAACGCATTTTACAAATAAGAACTGATTTTTAAGAAGTCCCTGATTAGCCCGTATGAATAGAACGGGAGAAGCTTGATTTGACAAACATGAATCTGATTCTGCTATAGCCATGCAATCCTTAGGATTCAGCGAGCGCGTTTCAACGTCAAAACGTTTCTCCTATCATGTTGATTCATTTGTTATAGAGATAATTATTTGTAAGAGACGCTTGCAGTTGGATAAAAATTGGGCCGGCTGAGATTTGGACTCAGGACCTTTCGATTATCAGTCGAACGCTCCACCGGGCTAAGCTACCGGCCCACAATTAGCAGAATAGTGCGGGGCTTATATAAATCCTATACATTAGGTACACCATCTCCGGTGGTATGAGTTAAATATAATATCTCCCCTCTAAGATTACATGGGTGGAGTAGAACTTACGATGGACGATCTTGTTGGAACCGCCGTAAAAAACGATGTTAAACGGCTAGAGGAGATACTTACGGAGGAAAATCTGACTGAATACTCTGCGGTAAGGCGCCTTAAACGTGCCATGTCCTATCTAGATTATAACAATGCGTCGCGATTGTACGGAGAAAACGGCATTAAGCGTTTCTACGATTATGCGCTGGCAAATCCGACGGAAGGACCGGACGGGATTGAAAATCTTGATCACGATGTCATTAACGAAAAAACGCGCACTTTTAAGAAGATTTTGTGGGGAGCCGCAGGATGGCTTGCTTACCCCGCAAAAATATTCTCAAAGGTCTACGACTTCGTCCTAAGAAAGACCGATAGCCACCTCTTTTCGTATGCTGTCGCAGGATTTTCTCTTTACGAAACACTATATTTATCCAGCACGACCGGATTTACTGCGCTGGCCTCTTACGAATACGGTCTGCCTTTCATATCAAATCTCAGTACATTCGTATCTGCAACTTTGCCGATTGCGCTGTTATTTGGTGCTGGAGAGGGGTTGGGTTGTGCCGGCTTTCTTCTAGGGAACGTCTCTGTACAACGCCGGCTCTACAATCCGTCGAATATCAGCACTGAGGAGATAGAAACGGATGTCAGAAGTCTATCTATAGATTTTATGGACATATGGCGAAAATACGACGATTTACTTTCAAAGGACCGTGGGAAAGCGGTTGGTCTGCAGAAGCTAGATGCTGTCTACAGCATGGTGACTTCTAATATAAGTGATATAGACATGCCCAAGAAGGACTTTGTGGCGCACGAAGCCGCGATACTCCCTGCGATACAAATGGCACTTGGTAAAAAAGTTTACGGCCGTAGCATAATACATCACTGTCCATCAGAGATAGGCGGAATTACACTTATGATACCCTCCGTAATAATGGGAAAATTCTCTAGAAAACATGCGTATGGGCCGGTCTTTCTTAACAAGAAAAGGGCGAACCTCATGCCTAACTACGATTTTGCTTTAGCTCACGAATTCGCGCACGCTGCGGGGGCGGCTTCCGAACCCCTCGCGAACGTATATGCGTTGCGTGCCTTGGAGGAGATGGACAAAGAGTTCCCGTTGAATGGGTATGATCTTTACGTAGCCATAAATAAACTGTGCTTCGCTGCCGGGGCGCTACGGGAAAGATTCAATAACGAATCTGAGTTTTTCGTGAGACTCAAGGAACTCGGTGCCCCGAAGTTCTTGAAACAAACATTCAGAAGGGATTTTGACGGGATAACAGCGCCTACGCCCCCAATGTCTGACTTGTGCCAAAAAACCGCCGAATCGCGGTTTGCGGGCTTGTATATAGTGAACTCTTACATTGCATCTAAACTGGTAGAGCGCGGGAAGATAAAACTCCGTTCCGAAAGCCGGGACTCTAGCGCTTTAGAGCGCCGCCTATGACTTTCAGAGTCTTCGAATAAGGTTTCTCTACTAACCGATAAACCATTTCGAACGCCTTCGAATCATGAATGGCCCAAAAAACTAGGGCGGCTATGCCTGCACTCAAAAATGCGCCTGCTAGTACGTCTGTCGGATAGTGTACGCCGACATATACACGTGAATAGCATACAAGGAGCGCTTCGGCAAGAAGAGGCGCCCATATCCAGTAGCGTTTTCTTAGCATCATAAAGACGGTCGCGGCTCCGCCAATGACAATTATGGCGTGGCCGGACGGGAACGAGGAGTCCGTATCTGGCGGCCCAGGCATAAGATTCACCGCGCCCTGTACTGTATAGAACGGCCGCTCTCTGAAATATACGGTTTTCATCGACAAGCCTATTGCTATCAGTATTATGAACACTACTACGAGCATCAGCGCCGCTTTCTTTTCTCTCTCCTTACCGAATATCCACAGGATGGCGACGACTGGGATCCAAAAGTATTCACGGCCGTATAGCGATAGGGCCACGAAAAACCCGTTCAAAGCTGGCATATTGAACGTCTGATTTATCGCAATAAATGCAGAGACGTCCCACGACGAGACAAACCCGAAATAAACCAATATAAACACAAGTGCGAACGCCGCTATCAAAGCAAATCCCAAGAACAATGCTCTGTTTTTGGCCATCACTACATCTGGCAATACAGATTTAAATCTCTTTCTGCACTATAAAACTTAGTTCGGACCGCATGGAAAACAATCTGCTTAACATACCACACGAAAACGGCGATCTTGTAGATATAGACATCGGAGAGATAATAGACGAGTTTCTAGAAGAAGAAGCCCGGCCGAAAAGAGTCGGCGTCTATTTCCCAAGCGAAATCGGGATGTGTATAAGGAGGAGCTATTACTCCTACGGATTGCCTAAGCCGACAGAGCGTAGTGCGCTTAGGATATTTGCCCTCGGGAACAGCGTTCATTCATTCATAGCCGAGGCACTTAAGGCTTCCAAGGAGTTCTCGACCGTCGAAGAAGAGAAGCCGATAAAGATCCAGCATAACGGGCCGGACGGTTCGTTTTCTATATATGGGCGCATAGACGACTATGTCGTCACGAAGGCTGGTTCCAAGAAGATAATCATAGAGGCTAAGTCCGTGGGGGACATAAACCGCGTAGAAAAGCCAGAGATGAAGCACGTCATGCAGATAATGCTCTATCTCGCGGCGCAGGAAGCCGATTATGGTATACTTGTCTATGCAGACAAAAAGAACCTCGAGATAAGACAATTCAGAGTCGATTATGATGACGGACTCTATCGCAAAGTTATGTCGCGATTCGAGGAACTGGATTCACACTTAAAACGCAAAAAGCTCCCTCGCGCAGAATACTATTTCGATGCAGACAAAGTGTGGGAGTGTAAGTATTGCCCTTATTTCCAAGACTGTATGCAGGCAATAGCCGATGACGAATGACATTCTTGATAACTTTAAGTACCAAAGAAACCATACCGCTTATATCCTATGAGAAAAAATATATTCATAGAGCGCGCCAAGGGCAGACCGGTTGACGAGCAGAAGATAGAGATCGTGGAAAGAAAAGGCCTTGGACACCCGGACTACATAGCCGATTCCGTGGCGGAAGCGTTCTCGAAGAATCTTTCTAAGTATTATATTGCGAACTTCGGCAAGATATTTCACCACAACGTAGATAAGCTGGAGATAGTAGGCGGAAGCGCATCCACGGCATTCGGCGGTGGCACAATCGATGCGCCGATATCCGTGATATTCTCCGGAAGAGCGACTGAATTCGTCGACAGCAAAAAACTTCCGATAGAAGAGATAGCCATAGGCGCATGCAAGGAGTGGCTTTCGTCCAACATGCGGTTTTTAGACCCTAACAGTATAAGATTCACATTCGAGACCAAGAGTGGATCCGAGAACCTCGCCGGTGCGTTCAAACGCAAGGGCTCAATCGGCTCTAACGACACTTCTTTCGGCGTCGGATACGCGCCGCTTAGCAAGACCGAATCACTTGTATTCGAAGTGGAACGATTCTTAAACTCGAAGGATTTCAAGACTCGCTTCCCTTTTAGCGGAGAGGATGTAAAAGTGATGGGCGTAAGGATAAAGGATAACATAGACCTGACGATCGCGATGGCGTTCGTAGACAGTTTTGTGCCTTCGGCTAAGGAATATTTTGACAAGAAAGCTGTGGTCCTCGACGCCGTGAAGCAGAGATTCGACCAGGGCAGTTATGGCAAGAAGCTCAAGATTTCCCTAAATAACATGGATTCTAAAAGAGAAGGTGAGGATGGCTGCTATCTAACTGTGACGGGCTCTAGTTCTGAACACGGGGACGACGGGGCTGTCGGTAGGGGAAACAGAGTCAACGGCCTTATAACGCCGGGAAGGCCCATGAGCCTAGAGGCTGTCGCCGGAAAGAACCCCGTCAATCACATCGGTAAGATATACAACCTGTTTTCGCACAAGCTCGCCAACGAGCTTAACGCGACTATGGACGTACCACTCACCGTTAAGGCGGTAGGAAGGATAGGTTCTCCGTTAGAGAACCCTATAGCCCTGTCCATAGAAACGTATCGCGGCCTCGACAAGGAAAAGAAAGCGGCGATGAAGCGCCTTATAATCGAAGAACTAGACGGTATACGGTCTATAACTAAGGAAATACTAGAAGGAAAGTTGGCGGTCTGCTAGCTTAAGCAGTATGGACGAATTCGAAACACTTAATCTCATAAAATACCTGGAAGGGATAAAGGGCAGGCATACTGAGCTCGTAACGGTGTACGTTCCAGCCGGCTTTAGTCTTGACATAATAAGGAGCCATCTGCTGGGCGAAAAAAGCACTGCCTCGAATATAAAGGACAGGAACAACCGAAAAAATGTCATAGACGCCCTAGAGAAGATAGTCAACGAGCTAAGGCTCGTAAGGACGACTCCAAAGAACGGCCTCGTGGTTTTTTGCGGTAACGTATCAGACAAGGAAGGAGAACCGGACATTCGGATATGGGACGTAGAGCCACCACAAAAATCAGATGTTAGGCTGTATAGGTGCGACCAGTATTTCATAACCGCGCCTCTGAAATCCATGTTCCAACAGGGGAATTCTTATGGCCTTTTGGTAATGGACAACCGTGAGGCTACGTTTGGCCTGCTTGAAGGGGCGAGGATAACAGTCCTAAAGCACATAAAATCCCTGGTACCAGGAAAGTTCTCAAAGGGCGGTCAATCTGCAATGAGGTTCGCCCGCGAGCGTGAGGGCCTCATAAGGGACTTTTATAAGGAAATAGCGGAAACGGCGAAGGGACTTTTCTTTTCGAAAAACCTTACTGGCCTTCTCGTTGGCGGCTCTGGCCCGGCTAAGGACAATTTTTTGGAGAGCGGCTATCTTGTGACGGCACTTAAGAACATCGTTAAGGGCGTGAAAAGCATAAGTTATACCGATGAAAGCGGTCTAGAGGAGCTTGTATCCAGAAGCCGCGATGTGCTGGCCAACGAGCGCGTAATGATAGAGAAAGAATACGTGCAGCGTGTTCTAGGCAGTATAGCTAAAAACGACAATCTATCTGCTTATGGAGAGTCCGCCGTGAAAAGGGAACTGGATGCCGGGAACGTTGATACACTGTTGATATCCTCCGGTCTGGATGAGATTAAGAAGAACGAATTTTATTACGCTGCGAAGGGAAAGAACATAAAGGTAGAGTTCGTATCAAAGGAATCCAGCGACGGCCTGCAACTTTTCAACCTCGGCGGCGTTGCAGCCGTACTGAAAAGGCCTTCTAAGGGCTGAAATGCTGCGCGCAGCGGGACGCGTACCAAAAGTTAAATAGCTTGTTATCCACTTATAACTATGGACTTGCTGATTAAAGACAGTGAAGTGATATCGCGCGCAGTCAAAGACGCTCTTACTCGTACGCTCGGCGAAGACGGCTATAAGCTGGTCCACGGTGCACTTGGACTGGACGAAATCCGCACGAGCGATTCGCTACGCCAGATGAATGAGTTCCTGCTTAAGCGTGGTTCCGGTTCAAGAGTAAAAGAGCTTTTTGAGAGACTAAGCGAGGACCTGTCGTCGAAGGTGGACGTGAAGGTCGCCCCATCTAGCCTAAAAATGATAGAACAGAGCACAGAGAACGTTACCGTAGAAGTAATGAACATGTTCGACGTGCCACTCGTCTTCGATGTGACTCTTGAAGATCGCGACAATTTTCTCCCAGTGGTTTACGACAAGCACCAAGAGGCATACTTCAACAAGTTCACGATAGAGAAGATAATAGATTCCGGCAATGTCGAGCGCTTTAGGTTCAAAGTAGGGGCTGGCCCGGAAATAACATCAAAGAACACGACGCTTTTTGTGGTTGTGCGGTCGAGAGAAGTTGATGGTCTTAATTGGATAGGTCGGCTTAAGATAGACTTCTCCGGTGACTAATCTCCTTCGATAAGCCGGTATATAGCCTGTTTTAATTTCCTGACATCGGCGGCCGCCCGCCTTCTTATTCGTCTTTTCTTTGACAGATGCTTAAACACTAGTTTTCCCATATAGTTATATTCTCACCCACCCCATCTCGTAATAAGTTACTGAGCCTTCATCGTCAACAACTCCGAAAAGTACTTTCTTCTTTACGCTGTGGGCTATTCTATTTATGGCGGCGAACTTTAAAAAGTTTATTCCTTCGTGTTCAGTGGCTGCATAAAGGATCCACGGCGCGTGGCCTTCACCCGGGTGCGAACCCTTACCGTAAACGCGGAAATCACCACCATACTTGAAAGCCGTCTTTACGATATGTCCTGCGGCCCGAAGGTCCTTGAAGACCGAATATCTAGCCCAGAACCTCTTTTGCAGTTTTTCACAGTGCCTCAAAAATCCTTTCAACGTAACTGCCTTGCCGTTCCTGTCATATATTTCCAACCCGCGCTTCTCTTTTAGATACATTGCCTCCTCTAGAGATAGAATTAGTTTTCCGTCTTCAAAGGCGCCGAACCTGCCCTTGTTGAAGGTCCTAGACGCCAGAGCGTGGTCTAGCACGACGACTCTATCTTTTATTAGTAACGGTTTTTCCATCCGTTTATTTTACCGCCGATATCGCCCGTTCTACTTCTGTCTTAGGCACGGCGCCCACCAATGACATAACTGGCGTGCCGTCCTTGAAGATGAGCAGAGTCGGAAGGCTCTCGACACCGTATTCGCTCGTCGTTGCGGGGTTCGCATCAACATTCATCTTGAAGAAACCTAATTCCGGGTTTGCATTCCTGTGCACTTCTTCCATAACTTCTGACATGCTCCTGCACGGCCTGCACCATTCCGCCCAAAAATCGACGACGGCTATCTTGTGTTTTCTTAGAAGCGACTTGAAATTTCCATCGCTGATATGCTGTATCATGCAATAGCTAAATAATTTCAGTATTTAAGATTTATTGTAAAAAAGTATACAACATCCATTATTTAAACTCCCAGCTTAGAATATTAAGTGATGTCGTATGCAAACACTTAACATAGGTTCAGTGTACGTATGCAAAGTCAAGAAACTTCTGCAACACGGGATAATAATAGAGACAGAGGAACCTAGGCGTGACGGATTCGTACACATATCCGAACTTAGCAAGAGATGGGTAAGGGACGTGAAAGACGTCGCTAAGGAAGGCGATAAAATAGTCTGCAAACTGATAAAGATGGACGCGCAGGGCATCGAGTTCTCTGCGAAGAGAGTTACAGACAACGAAAAAAGACAGGCTCTGAAGGAGTGGTCGATAGAGAACAGGATAAGCAGGATTATCGACAAGAACTACGTCAACGAGGCCGCTTCCGTCAAGCAGCACATTCGGGAGAAGTACGGCTCTATCTACGGCCTTTACGCCTCGGTTTACAAAAACGGCGAAACGGCACTGGAAGCGGCCGAGCTTAACAGAGATACTGCGAGAGGAATCGCAGAATTTATAGAGAAGACAAAAAAGAAGATAACTATAAAGACCGACCTTATTATAAAGGACTTTTCCGAGGACGGTGTCGAGAAGATAAAACGCTTCCTGCTCGAAAACTATTCTGATGTGGCAGATTACAATATAGTATATGTAAAGGCCCCGCATTATATGCTGACGGTGAACGCTGGCGAACCGAAACGTACGCTAGGGGAGAACAAAAAGATATTAGAGAAGATGGAAAAGCTAGGCAAGAAAGACGGCATAGACTTCACGTATAAGGAGTTAAAAGAATGAACAAGATAAGATTTTGCCAATTCTGTGAAAGTTACACGCTTAAGGAACTCTGCGGCAGATGTGGCGAACAAACAGTAATAAACGCGCCGCAGAAGTACTCCAGAGACGAGACTGTGGCTTATTACAGGCGGCAGATAAAAAGAACGCTCATAGACAAAATGATCAGTGCGTAAATGGACGTAATAAACGTAAAGTCTGTATACGAAGAGCTTAAAAAGAACAGGGCCAGAATGGGCACTGTCATACGCGCAGTTAGGAGAGGGGACTTGGATGGATTTACTCCGCCGTCCACACTGGTGGGAGAATACAATTATCCAAGCGTTTCTGTAG
Organism: Nanobdellota archaeon; assembly: GCA_021818665.1. Lineage (GTDB taxonomy): Archaea > Nanobdellota > Nanobdellia > Parvarchaeales > Parvarchaeaceae > Parvarchaeum. The sequence continues at coordinate 21,045 of JAKATQ010000001.1, forward strand.
GCGTGATGTTCACACTGGATGAGAACGCCCAAATCTATGATTCGCCTAAGCACTGGGCAGAAAACGGCTACGACATAGCCAAGATACTCTCTCTCAGGAGCCTCCTCATCAATGGAAAAGAGAGCATTAACGTGAAACGACCGGATGCGAGAACTATGGAAAATATAACGATGGCAACACTATCCGAAAGGGAAGTACAGATAAGCATGGATGTTTCTGGATTACCCCCTGCACCGTTGTACAGAAACGACACGGCCGGTGGACTAGACGTTAGAATACGAGGTTTTAGACTGAACGAGAATGTAAGGATGGGTAGAACGGTAGAGAAGGTCTACTATGACAGAGATTTAAAAGCTGCCGACGGGATACTTGTGCTGTACAACGATAAGGTTGATGAAAGCAAGATAAGCCGCATACTGAGCGTGGGGGCGATGGGATCCAAAAGAAAACTTGTACCGACTAAATGGTCTATAACTGCTGTTGATGACATTCTTGGAAAAACTCTAGAAGAGCGGGTAAAATCCCTGCACAGAAGCGAGCAGTACTTTGTAAAGACGGGTTCGTTCTTAGGGAACCGGTTCACGTTCATATTCTTGAAGGGGCCTTGGTCATTTGAGTTGGTAGAAGCTTGGAACCGTGACGGTGCTGCAATTTTTTGCGGAGACAGCGACTATGAATTTTACAGTGGCCGCAAGACCTACGCAAAAAACACTGCCGGCGCCTACTACGCTATAAAGCTCGCTGTGCTTGAAAAGCTCGAATCACTGGGACAGCAATGTTCTGTCATAGTGATCAGAGAGATAACTCCAGAATATTTCGCCCCGCTGGGAGTCTGGGTCGTAAGAGAAGGTGCGCGCATCGCTTTGAGTGGGGACGTAGAAAGGTTTGATGTGCTGGAGTCAGCCATAGACAAAGCTGGCCAGCATATAATTTATCTTAAAAATCTTGACACTAAAAGCCGGCTATTGCACTACGAACGTACACAACGCGGGCTTTCCTCGTTTTACTAGGCGATCCACTTCAAGCGCATAAACACTCTGTTGATTGACATTGAAGTTATAAAGGATATAATCAGATACACCCAAAACCAATTGAGTTGGTTGCCTATCAGAGGTATACTAAATGGCAGCGTCGCTAATATCAACGGGTTAGGAGAAAACTGCATGTTAAGGCTTCCAAGACTGTACGTCTTTTGCCCTTCCGAGCCTATCAAACCGGTGATGGACGTGTTATAAAGCGTTTTGTTCTGGTAAAGGAAGACCGTACACGCCGTAGAATTCAATACCGATGGGAAGGTTTCCGGTAGCTTCTTGGAGATTATTGTGACATTATAAGAATCGTTTATCTTAAGGCAGTTGCTGGCGGAGGTGATGCTCCCATTTACCTGACCAGACAGGACGAGCGGTATCGCTGTACCAATCCCTATAGGGACGTAACTAAAGTATGCAGACATTATGAAAAAGACGATAAGGAACGGGACGAGCGTGACGAACGTCGGTTTTGTCGTCTGCTTCATCATCTTACCGCTTTCTTTCAGCATTTCGGTCTGAAGCTCCTTGAACTTCGGGTCGTCAGCCTTTATCTGATTCGCTTGTACCTGCTTCCTGAGCTCCTTTATCTGTGCCTGGATTTCTTTGGTCCTGGTCTTGCTGTTTCTGACTATCTCATGGTCGACTATAAACAGGTACGCTATCTGACCAGCAAGACCGACGCCTAGCGCGATCAGTATGACATACAGAGCGGCGAGGGACATGTTACTCTACGGTCTCCCCGGTAAGCTTGTCTTTTATCGGCTTGAATTCCGGACCATTCTCTTGCATAAGCGAATAATAAAACTGGTATATTATCATCACCACCAGCAGTATGCCTACACCAGCCGTGAGCGCATTGAAAAATGTAGCTAGCGCTGCGACTAGACCGGTTATCGCGCCGCCGATTATAGCTAATGGGACGATGTATCTTTTAAGGATGTCCGTTATTATGCGTTCATCCCTGCGAAATCCCGGCATGGAGAGACCGGATGACATCAACTGCTTGGTCACAGACCGCGGGTCCTGCCCGCCTAGATACATCCACAAATATGAGAATATCGAAGCACCTATTATCAATATTAGCGTATACACCACCATAGATTCTATCTGGAGTGAAGTTATGCCAGTCGTCGTAGCACTTACGTATAGCTGCTGTATCGTTGGTGGAGACAAGAGGGCGGCCAAGCCGCTAATGGGAAGTTCCTGCGTACCAAAGAGGGTACTTTGCTTTTGATACGTGCCAAGTATAGAATTACCCGCATTGAAAAGCGTCTGCCCGAAGAACTGTACGCCGGCTACCAAGGACACGACGAGGACTATCGGGATTATACTGGTGTAAAACAGTGCTACTGGCCATCTTATAGAATAACCTCTCAAACGGCCGAACGACAGGGGGAGCTCAATCTTTACCCCTTGGAGCCATATCGACACTGCGAACAAGGAGACGGTCGATATTATCGCCACTATCGGGAACAGGGCGTCTAGAGGGACTCCAGATATGAACGAAGATATGATCGAAGGTATCGCCCCTATGGGACTAACGAACGGGTTCAGAGTCGTATTTACTAGCTGGAGGGATATACCGGCGAGTATGAACAGGCTTATGCCTGACCCTATGCCCCACTTGCTCACTACTTCGTCCATAAAAACTAGCACTATCCCAGCGGCGACTAGCTGTAGCAGCATTATTATAGGAAACATTATGCCGCTCTGTGCAGGTGTCAGGGCGCCGCTGAAAACGTAAACTGCGTTCTCGACGATTACGAAGGCTATGGAGGTCATCTTCTGGATGCCCTGGAATAGTATCCTGCCCTCTTTTGTAGAAGTGTCTATGTGTATTATATCTGTGCCCTGAAGCATCTGTATGATTATGCTTGCACTTACTATCGGACCTATCCCTAAGGAAAGCAACGAGCCGAAATGCGAGGCGATAAGCACTTGGAGTATTTCAAAATTTAGACTATACGCCTTGCTAACTCCAAAAAGTGGGACGAAAGACATCACTATGAACAGCAGTAGTATCGCTGCGGTCCATCCAAGTTTTGTCTTAAGGTTTAGTTTTTCTAGTGGGACTGGTACTGATGGGAGGTTTGATAAGAAGCTCCTTATCTTCTCGTTCATACCACCTCTCCGCCCGCAGAGAGTATCTCATTCCTTGCGCGTTCGGACGCCGTACCGTAAACGATTATCTTTGGTTTTGCCTTCCCGAACCTGCCACACACCTTCGAATAACCGAGTTTTTTCAGGTTGATTATTATTTTATCGTCTTTGATCTCTAGCGTTCCCGCCTTTTTTAGGGAGTCTATCTTTCTTTCTATGTTATTAAGGTTGAGCGGGACTTTTTTCTCTAGCGAAAGCGAATACCTGTGCTCGTGCGCCCTTATGGACATCATATTCTGCTGGCCGCGTTTCCCTCCACCTGCCCTGCCGCGGCCGCCGCGATTGCCGGCTTTTCTCGCACGTTTACCATAGCCCCGGCCGGCTGTCGTGCTTCCTCGCAGTTTCCGTCTTTTCATATCATCCTTTCCAAAAGGTTGGCTATCTCCTTTCCCCTGTAACCAACGGCTCCGCCCAAGCTGAACGCCACTTTCTTGCCAGCCCTCTCAAACCCGCCGGCTGGCGGATGTAATCTAAAAATTCTTTTTATCTTTAGGTCGACGAGTTTCTTTTTGCCTGACATGAAATCGTCGATAAACGCGGTAAGCTCTCCGCTCTTCCAGTCGTATCTTTTTATGTTGCTGGCCATAGATCTCTTTGCAAGAAGTTTTGCGGCTGCCTCTTTGCTAAGCTCACCGTATGTTATCACACTGTCTATCTCTTTGAGCATGCCCCTCATCTGCTGGGAACCGTCTACTATCGTACAAGAATATAATTTATATAGGCCGAGATTGCCGAGTATTACTTGGATCTTACCACGTTTTTTTATGGACGACCTCATCTTTATAACACATAGCTTTTCCATACGGTTTTTACATCGACATCCCGAGAGATTCGCTCTCGGATTTTAATACGCTGTAAGAGCTCAGGCTCTTTAGGGCGTTGAACGTGGCATAACCAAGGTTTATTCTTGTGTGCGTCTGTCCATCTACACGGGACCATACGTCCTTTATACCAGCTAGTCTGAGAATTGTCTTTATGTCATCAGCAACGCAGAACCCTATCCCCTTCGGTGCCGGTGTCAGCGTAACTATAACGGAGCCGCACTTTCCTTTTATCTTGAATGGTATCGAATGTGGGGTCTTACATGCGCACTCCCAGCTTCCGCAGCCCCTCTTTATCGCTATCATGTTGAGCTTTGCCTTTTTCAGCGCTTTGTCCTTCGCTACCACAGATTCCAAGGCTCTGCCCTTTCCTATACCTATGTGACCGTTCTTGTCGCCTACAACGGCCATCGCTGAGAAATGCTGCCTTTTAGCCTTCGCCGTGACCTTCTGCGTGTTCCTTATTATCCTTCGTTTACCGCCACCGAGCTTGCCTTTCGACTGGCCGATAAAAAGGAAGTCTGTCTCTAGACCTGGGATGAGATAATCAACTATCTGTGGCTCTAGCATCTTGAGGTTCTTACCTAGTATTTCGTCTATGTCCTTTATTTCGCCCGACGCCACTTTAAGCCCAAGATCTGTCTTGAATCTGTAATCTATCCGTTTTTCTTGGCGAGCATTTTTTACTTCTTCGGCTATTACTGCTTTTGCGCTTTCCTCGACCGGCTGTGATGCCCCCACGATTTCCTCTTTCGCAACGGCCGTCTTAACTTCGTCAACCTTATTTTCCATGCTCTCCTAACTTCTCAATAACGTTTTCCATCTCTTTTCTAATGTTCTTTACTTTATCGCCTATCGCTGAAAATTGCGAGCCTTTGCCAGTACCAAAATAGTTAGCTATGTGTTCACCGAACATCCTGTTTTCAGACACCGGCAACTCTGTCGCGTGTAAATCCAAGCCGCCGTCCTGCGCTCCTCTCACCACGTAGTAAATGAAGCTGTCCTTTTTAAGCACGTGGCTCCCCTTGTCCAAGACCGCCTCTTTTACCGAGGACTTCTTGGCCAAAAGTACGCCGCTCAGGTAAGCAGAAGGGATGTTCTTTGGATTGAACGGCCACCCATATTTCTTCAGTTCCGTGCTGTGCACGCTTGCGAGTGTCCTGTCGCCGCTGGCCGCGTATTCGACAATCTGCGAGATTATCTGGTTGTCCGTCTTTCTTACTACGAGTCTAGGCAGAGACGACTTCAGCAGTTTGAGTCTTGTCCTGTAGTTCGTTATACCTTCGCGCTTCATCATTCCCATATCAGCTCTTCTTCATCTCCTCGATGTAGTTGCGCATGTGGTTTACGCTGTGGAAAGCGTTCCCCTTGACCTTGGTGTACATCACCCGAAATTGTTTCTTGTCTATTTTACCGGCCGTCCTCTCCTTGAATAATTCGTTCCTAAGTGCTTTCACTTTGTCTATCCATTGGAAATTCGTCCTTGCGTTCTTCTTGCCCTTTCTGCTGCCTACGCCGGTACGATGGCCGCGCCTCTTTTTCATGGCGAACAGTCTCGCTCTGGCTCTTGATTGTCCCGCGGACTTCTTTTCAGATATGAATCCTTTCTTTACCAGACCCTTCACATCCTCTGCCGTTATGGCTTCCTTTATCTCCTTGAACTTTGCCGGGTCAAGCCACACTTTCTTCTCGCCCACGCCAAAAAGCCTACTGGCCAGTCTTCTCTGCGTTTTCAGCATCCCTTTCATGGTTTATCACCCTTATGTTCTTTGCCCTGCAGGCCTCTAGTATGCTTTTTCTTTTGAGAGCGCCTACAGCACTCGCGATTATGACTATATTCCCATCGTTAAGACTCTCAAGTTCTTTCTGATTGTGAACCCGTACTGGCATCTTGCCAGCTATCCTGAAGCGCTCTTTTCCCGACGACATGAAGCCCTTGGAAGGCATCGGCTTGTGTCCCTTCTTCCTAACCTTCGTCTTGTTCTTCCTCCCCCTCGGCTTGCGCCATGAAAAGCCTATTTTTTTCAGTTTGCTTGAATCCTTTTTTGTGAATTTCATATCATGGTTTCTTTGTTATGAACACCCCGTCTTTAAAAACACGCCTGTCCTTGTTTTTTATCTGTATCTTGTTCTCGATGGTTCCCGCGGTCTGACCGACTAGATACTTATCTATCCCGTTTATCGTTATCTTAGTGCCGCTTACCTTTACAACCACGCCCTTCGGCAACGGTATCTCCCTGGCTTTTCTCTCGCCAACAAAGTTCTCTACCACGAGTTTGTCTCCGACCACCTTCAACGTGGCTGGGAAGTGCATGTAAACCAGCTCTAATTCTGCGCTGTAACCTTTCTTAACGCCTTCGACCATGTTCCTTATCTCGGCCGCAAGAGTTCCCGCTATCGCTTTTTGATAATCGATGTCCTTTTCTGATTCTATGAGTATCTTATCGCCGTCCCTTTTCAGTTTCAGGAATGAATATCTTATGTGGGCAGTCAGCTCTCCCTTCTCTGCCTTTACCCTTACGGCCCCTCTTGCTATCTCCGTTTCCGTGCCTGAAACGTCGACCTTGAACTTAGTAGACATATGCGACCAAAGTGCCCCCTACACGGAGATTATTCGCCTCCCGGTTCGTCATCAGTCCCTTGCTTGTGGACAGAATTATTATGCCGAAGCCTAGCGCTGGCAGGTATCTTTTCTCGTACTTCGCTATCTCAGCGGCCTTTATCGGCAGTCTTGGTCTTATCGCCTTGCATTTATTAAGATCTTCGCTGAGCTCTACTTTTATGAAACCGCCCCTCGAATCGCTGATTATCTCGTAGTTTTTTATGTAACTGTTGTTCTTCACTATGTCGAGCAATTTTATAAGGAATTTCGATGATGGTCTGATTACGCACGACTTCTTTCCGCTCCGCCTTGCTACGTATATGGTATTAAAAACATCGGATAACACATCAGTCATATAAAATCAAACCTCTTTCCCGTACTTTTTGAATCCGAGGTCTTTGGCGACCTCTCTAAAGCATTCTCGGCAATAGTTTAGACCGTGGACTCCGATGTGCGCCTCGGATCTCCCACATCTGATGCAGCGTCTAAAGCGCAAATCGTGCGGTTGCAGCTTATGCTTGTTGAATCTGACGAACCTAGAATACTTGGCAGGTTTGCCCGTTAGGTTCTTTGCTATCCTCTCGAATGAAGTTTCCATTATCAGTCCTCTATCTTGACATTGTATTTTCCCCTTAAGAAATCCATCGCTTCCTGTGGGGTTATAAGATGGTTTTTCCCTATCTTATTGCCGCTGCGTTTTCTTGCGATTCCGAAACCTCTTCTAGATAGAGTGACCGCTACTGATAGGCCCACTATGCCGACGGTGTAGTCATACTTCGCTCCAGGTATATGAACGTATTCTGATATGCCAAAAGACAAGTTCCCATTTTTATCGAACGCTGAACTCTTTACCTTGTTCTCGACTGCTGTGAAAAGGCGTTTCAGCGTCTCTTCTGCCTTGCTTTTCCTGAGCGTGACTTTCGTGCCTATCTGCAGGCCGGGTCTGATGTTCCATTCCGGTATTCTCCTCTTTGTAGTCGTATTCACCGGTTTTGAGCCGGATATCTGCGCGAGGAGTTTGCTTATCTTCTCCAGTTTTTCGCCGGGTTCGCCGACTCCCACGTTCAACGTGATCTTTTCGATCCTTATATCACGCATCGGATTTTCCATGTCAAAGCACCATGCACGAGGTTTCGGAGGCGGAAAATTCATCTTCGTCCTTCTTCAGAAGGACGGAGCCTTCCTTTATATTGACGATCTTTCCATTCCGTCCAGCGTTCTTGCCCCTGAATACTATGGCTTCCTTACCCTGCTCGAACGGCACTGAACGCAGTATCTTGTTGTTGATGGTGTCTAGAACTATCGTGTCGCCTACTTGGACGCCAGATTGTCTCTCTAGAAGGTTCCTGCCGTCGTTTAGGCCCAGGACCGTCCTTCCACCCCTAAATTTGCGCTTGGAAAGCACTTTAACACGTTTTGTGTCCGGTTCTAGGTCGCTTTTTATGGTCGTGATCTTACCGTTGGAATCCAGCCATACCAAGAAGTGGTCGTTGCGTATACCGATGGCATCACCAAATCCTATCGCGCATTTCTCTTCTGTAACTATCTTGCCGTCGACCTTTACCATGCCGCTCTTAATTAGGTATCTAGCCTCTTTTGCGTTCATCGCTATCTTCATGACGTCTCTGAGCAGGCCTGAAAGTGCCACCGCTTCGCGGCTGCTATGCCGACCTGGCAGGGGCCTGAAGTAGTATGTATATTTCTTACGCGGCACTACCAGCGATGTAGTCACTACGCTCCTCTTGAAATGCTTTGATTCACCGTGTCTGGCCATATGATTTCAACTTCTCCGCCCTGAACCGATCTGATATGTTCAGGTCTTTTATCAACAAGGCCGAAGGCCTAAGTTTGAACGGGACCTTATTGCCCTTCTTAGTGGTCGCCTTTATGCTGTCGAGCGACACCTTAAGCTGCTTGGTGTACACCTTGTCTATCTTGCCCTCCTGTCCTTTGAACTTGCCGCGCATCACTACGACGCCGTCACCTTTCTTTAATGGCATATTCCTGACGTTATAAGTCTGCCTGAGTTCTTTCGACAGGTGCGCCGCCAGCATCCTGTGCTTTAAGTGGAGCGGTGCGTTCTGCCGGTATTTCCTCTGCTTCTTTGGACTCTTGCTCGAAACCCAATGACTGCTGAATTCTTCGTTCATCATACTATCTTAGATGCTATCTTCGTTATGTGCGGAAACCTATATGATATCTCTTTAGGCAAAGGCCCGCGAAGTATCGTGCCCTGCGGTTCATATTTATCGATGTCCTTCACTATCGCGCATGCATTATCCTCAAAGCCGAGCCTGGTACCGTCAGGTCGTCTATAGAGTTTTTTCTGCCTCACTACTACGGCCGGGAATTTCTTGTGCACGGTGTCTGGAGACCCGCTCTTCACTACAACGAATATGGTGTCTCCGATGCCGCAGCGCGGCTGTCTGTCCTTAACGCCGTGGTAGCCGCGTATGTTGACCACCTTGGCTATCTTAGCGCCGGAATTGTCTGCGACGTTTATCCAGCTCCCGACATTTATCGCCTTGCTTATTTTTGCCTTAAGTGGCTTAAGTCCGCCGCCCTTTCGTCCGGTTCCCATATCAAGCTTTCCTCAGCACGACAAAACGCTTCCAGCGGCTTATGGGCCGCGTCTCGTAAATTATGACATTGTCGCCGAGCTTCGCATTTACACACTCTGGGTTGTGGGCAAGCACCTTTGTCCTGTCCTTTATGAATCTGTCGTACTTCTTAAGGCGCCTGAAGCGCGTCCATGCTACTGCTACGGTCTTATGTGCTTTCGCCGACGTAACGACGCCTTCGAATCTCCTGCCGTGCACGCGCAAATCCCCGTGATAAGGACAGTTCTTGTCAGAGCACGTCGTCTCCGGCTCCACGAAATCGCTAGATCGCATATTCCCACGGCCTTAGTCTTATCTGGTCGCCTTTCACTCTCGTTTCTTTGCCGTCGATGCTGGTCAAAAACACGTTACCGTTCTTTACTACTCTCTTTACGCCAGCGCCAGTCGCTATCAAAAGGGTGTTTCTGGTTTCGTCTATGACCCTTCCTTGTATCGACATCCTCTCTACAAATACGTTTCTATCGATTAGCATTGGTTATTTAAGAAAACCATCGTTTAAAAATGTTATTGTGCATCTTTATATCGATAGATGCCGTTTAAGCACGCTCGGATTAAACGGTGGTGTGCTCGACCCGCTCTCGATTTTGCTGAAAAACGTCCTAAATTATATAAGGCCGAGTTTTGTCGCCAGGTCCGTCGCTGGGTATTCTGGCTTAAGCTTTACTATCGCGACCCTATCACCGTTCATCTTGTTTATTATGTTTATCTTGGCTATTTTTATCTCGAATTCTGATTCGAGTTCTTTCCTTATAGCGAACTTGTTAGCGGACTTTGAGACTATGAAAGATATCTTGTTCTGTTCCTGCAGGAGCCGTGTGGATTTCTCACTATTGTGAACGCTTATTATGATGTCTCTCTTCGCTTCCATGCTCATCTAAGCGCCTCTATCGCACCTTTAGTCCATATTATAAGTCTTCCGGGTTCTCCCGCGTGAGAAACGTCCGCTATCGACAGCCCGTCGACCTTCTTTACGGTCACGTTAAGGTTCCTAGCCGCCCGGGTTATCTTTGAATCGTCAGTCGTGACCAGCAATGGCCCCAGCCGAATCTTGTATCTTCTTCCTCTCAGCTTGCCCTTACCGGCGCGAAGCCTCCTCTCTCCGATCCTCTCCAGTTCTCCTCCAAGACCGACGCTTACCAGGGCCTTTTTAGCGTCTTTGGTCTTTGAAAGCTGGTTTATGGCGTCTTCCAAGACGAGCGGGAAAGGCACCAGTTCGGCAACTGAATGGAACCGCGATACCAGCTCCTTGACAGCCGACGCCGCTATCGCACTCCTTATGGCGAGCACCATCTCTTTTTTGTTCATCTTTTTCACTAGGACTTTTTCGGCTCTCGGGGGATGCGCTTGCCTGCCGCCCACTGTATTCGGCGCCACCGCGCCGACGTAAGAAAATGACGTGCCTATGTGGGACATCGTCTTCTTCGGTGTCCTAGTGCGGCCTCCGTATACGGTCTTGTAGGAGCGCCTGCGTTTTGTCAGTTCCGCTGCTTTTCGCTTTCCTGCGAGGGGATCTGTGTACTTTAGCTGGAACTTTTTTGACTCTTCGGTTAGATACGCTCTCCTTACGAGTTCGGGATCTATCTCTTCGGCGAACACCTTCGGCAGCTCTATGCTGCCGGTCTTCTTGTTTTCTAGGGACATCAAGTCTACCATATCACCTTAGGAACGTAACTTTCACAGGTTCCGCCTTTTTGTTCGGTCTTAGCGCCTTCCTAACGATTATGAGCCTTCCCGCGCTGCCTGGTACAGAGCCCTTAAGCACGACAGCAGTGCCGGTTATGTTACCGTATCTTCTGTATCCGCTGGCTATCGCAAGCTCCTTTGGGTCTTTTACGGTCTTCAAGACGAACTTGTTATATTCTACCCTGGAGTTGAATCCCAAACGACCATGCTGTGGCACCGTGAACTGGACCTTTGCCATGCTTTCTGCGCCCAGGTTTCCGGCTTTTCTCCTAGATTTGCTGGCGTGTACCGGATATATCTTGACCCCAAAACGCTTTACGGAACCTTCGAAGCCTTTTCCTTTCGTGACGGCCGATACGTCTACGAACGAGCCGTCCTTTATGACCGATGACACGTCGATCTCTGTGCCGAGGAGTTTTTTTGCTAGCGTATACTTCGACTCAGCGTCCCCGCCGAGGCCTATTTCGAACAGTTCTGGTTTCTTTTTAAGGTCTACCAGCCACGGCTGGGTAGAAACGAGCAGTCTGATGTCCTTGGCCGCACGCCTGAATTTTTCCGTATCGGAGTCATGTTCCTTGAATTTCCTGGTCCTAGAGATGTTATTATTGAGCCCATGAGCCCAGCTTTCACCCACTGTTCCCTTTGAGTCATAAAATCTTATCGCACATGCCACCATCGGCGGGCATTCCAATATCGTGCCTGCTGTGAGCACTTCGCTCTTGAACGTGGGGGAATTCTTGTCGCTGTCTTGGTAGACTAACTGTATCATGCCTACTTTATAGCCGGCAAAACTACTTATCTCGTCGGCTGAAAGCCTGCCGAAGTTAGTGAAATTATGATACGGCCTGTCGCTCCTAGTTATAGGATAGTACTGCATGCTCCCCCTTCTCGGGGTACTCTTCTTGGTAACCTGATGTCCCATATTGTAGCGTTTTTACAAGTCCAATAGATAGTTATTGTGTCAAGTTTATTTAAATACTTATTAATTCCAAAGAATTCGCGGGTCCGTGTTCGACGGTGCTCCGTATGACGAGAGTCGTGCCCTTTATGCCGAACCTGCGTCCTGCACCATCGATGAACTTCCTTACGCCGGTGTCTAGGTTCTCAAAGTAAAAAGGTTCTACGCCTCTCGCTATGTTAAGTTTGTCCAGTACGTTTTTCTTGTCGGTGAGGGCGAATATCCTGGCGTTGGTGTGGTACCTAGATAAGTTTATCGGACCGGCCCCTCCCCTGGTCAGAAAGACGACGTTCTTTACGCCGGCACTCAATATTATGTACGCTGCAGCGCCTACGAGCGCCTCGTGCGGGCCGGATTCCCTATGCTCTTGCGGGTCGTCAAAGTACTGCGACTTCCACGTTATGCGTTTGAGCATCTCGAACGCACGCAGCGGGTAAGCGCCTATAGCCGTCTCTTCGGACAGCATCACCGCGTCAGATCCCTCGTAAACGGAATTGAACACGTCGTTCACCTCCGCCCTTGTAGGCATAACGTTCGTGGTCATGGATTCCAGCATCTGTGTGGCGGTTATCACAGGTCTCCTGAGCTGGTTCGAAGCACGTATAAGTTTTCTCTGCACCAATGGTACCTCCGCTATGTCTATGTTTAGCCCTAAGTCGCCTCTGGCTATCATTATCGCGTCAGATGCTATGGCTATCTCCTTGAAGTTTCTAAGTGCCTCACGCCTCTCTATCTTGGATACGAGAACGATGTCTTCACCGACTATGTCTCTGACTTTAGTCACGTCTTTTTTACGCGAAACGAAAGACAGGGCGAACGAAGTTATTCCTTTTTTAAGCCCGAAGCTTATCGCGGCCTTGTCATTCTTGGTCGGGTAGCTCCTCTCATAAAGCAGGCCCTGGGAATTTATACTCTGTCTATCGAGCAGTGTGCCGCTGTTCATCGCCCTAACGACAAGCTTCCCCTTCAGCTTGTCTATTATCTTGAGTTCAAGTTTCCCATCCGCAAGCTTTATTCCGCCCTTCGACGGCAGTTCACTCAATATCTGCCGCGATACCGGTATCTGGCAATCTGGGCCGAGCGAGTAAGTCTCGCCCTCTAATAATTCTAGTTTGCCGCCGATGGGGTTCCCTGTCCTTATCTTTGGTCCCGGAAGGTCGAGAAGTATGGAAACGTGTTTGTTCAGCCTAGCGTTTATGTCGTTTATCATATCTATAAGTCTGCCGAAGTAATCCGGAGTATTATGAGAAAAATTCAGGCGGAATATGCTTGCGCCTCCCGCTGCGAATTTTTTTATCGTCTGTTCGGAGTCTGAGGCGGGCCCGAGTGTTATTACAGTCTTTATCTGGTAGTTATTCATAAGGAAGATAGGAAACGACTCGTTATATTAGTTTTGTTTATCGATATGGTCCTTAAGGCCGTTCAAGTGCGTATTACTCATCCATGAATATCTACTGTATAGTTCCGATAGAAACCGAAGGCATGTCACCGAACGGCGGATAGTCTCTTATCCTAACATAATAGAGCGGCGGTGTTGTAAGCGAAGTTTTGTAGTTTAGTATGGCGCTGAACGGTATGTTTGTAGGCGTATATCCTGTACTGACACTTTTTACTTGTACGTAGTTGAAAAACAGAAGTACGTTCGAGCCTGTCGCTGCTATCCCGTACAGGTTGTTGCTCGCAGTGTTAGAAACGGCTATGGCGCTCGTATTTGTGTACGAAGAACTAGAAGTCGCATACTGCAGGTTGATAAAGCCGGGTTTTCCCAAGTATATCGTTTCTCCGTCCATCGTGGTGTTTATGTTGCCGAACTGAAAAGATTCCGGTGAGGTCGTCTTTGTAAACGGACCTGCGAACCATTCGAACACCGCTGGATAACTGTACGTGGCGGTTGTAAGTACGTTTACACCCTGCGATGCTGTCGTATTTGTGGTAAGATTATTGTTCACGGTATAAGCTCCTGTGGAGCCCGTTCCTTGGTTATCGACGGCCCACTGCGAGCCGAGCGACGTACCGGAGAAGTTGTAGTAAAACGTGAATACCTCCGCGCCGTCGTCATAAGCCCCGTATTTTGACGACCATTCCGGCGCCTCTCCGGTGTTCTTTGGATTCATAACGTCGTAAGATGTAGGGAAAAACGCCATATATATGCCAAGACTGGAAAACGCAGGTATATTGCCTATATTGAGCCAGTAAACTGTCGATTTGCTTGCCGAGCCTGGGGCCAGAAAACCGATGTTTTGAGGGCTACCATCGTGCTCTCCTTTAATATCATTCGCATTGCCGGTCAACGGCATCCATATCACGTTGTTTTCTCTCACTATCGGACCAGACGCCATGCCATTTGTGTATAACTGATTTATCTGTATAGATGAAAGAGCCGCGGTGTACACCTGCAAGTTGGTTATAGCTCCGTTTATGCCATTGAGAGTCTGGCCTCCCCCGGTCAAGTTACCGGTATTACCGCCCACGGCGAAATAGTGCGACGAGCTGACATTCTCTTCCTGTCCTGGAGACGTTGAGCCCACGTCATTCACGTATACGGTGAAGCTTCCTGAGCCCGGCTGCGGACCGCCGTTTGAAAGCACTGCTGTGACCATTGTCCATGTGTGCAGCGGCACGGTGATTGATGAACATCCGGAGTCTCCGAAATAGTGCGTTGTAGAGTTGAAGGTGGAAACGCACAGATTGCCGCTCTGATTTACATAGAACATTAGGCTTACCTGCGGTGCCCCTTCAGAATATATCCAGCTGCCCTGCGGATTGTAAGAATTCAACAATACCCAAGCGTTTATAGTGAAGTCGCTCTCGAAATCAAGTGGGGCCGTAGTAGAATTATAGATAATGCTGTTAACGCCGTTGAACGTAGCTATGTCACCGCCCTCAAGCCAGCTCTTTATTATGGTGTCATTCTGGTAGAAGAACTGCACATTAGAAAGATTTTTGGCTTCGTAGTGCGAAAATCTGGAGGAGTCTATAGTAAGCTGTTGCTGGAACCCGTTGCCCGTTTTCTGACTCTGACTATTTGTAAAGGTTATGGGCAGAAGGTTGGCGGGGGTGAAGCACAGCGAACTCTCAAGATTGAACTTCTGGACGTACACTATAACCCTTAAGTTTGGATAATACTGGTTGATTGGTATCTGCCCCTCGGACGCTCCGGATGGCGATTCTATGCTGGTAGAGTATAGAAGAGTATTCGACTGCCCATACACCGATATTGTGAAATTCACCCCGTGTACAAGGCTGCCGAATTCGTTGTAGAACGAGACATTGTAGTCCAGGTAACCGTTAAAGAAAACATACGATGTGTTTATGAAAGATATAGGGAGTTGGAACTTCAGATAAGCTTCCTGTTGGCCGTTGACGTTGGCGAGGGTTACGTATCCGGTGTACGTCCCACCGGTGACGGGTAGTTCACCTATTGTGTTCAGCGCGAGCGAAGAGGCCACCTGATTGTTCCCAGAGGACAGCACTATGAAATTTCCACATATGTATGACAGATCCTGGTTTAGTTGCGGAAGCGAAAACGAAAATACGGATGTAGCACCGGTCTGCTGCGATGCTATGTAAGATATCGAACTACCAAGGCTGGTTTCTGCAAGAGCGAGGTTTTGGTTTATGTCGGATGAATTGAACCCCGAAGAATAATAGTAAGTGATTGCAAGGAAGGCGCTAAACAACAACAATGCTATCCCCATTATTATTAGATACTCTACGGCGGCCTGACCGCCGCTCCCGAAACGTAGAAACACCATATCAGTTTTTTGCAAGAAATTTGTCGACAATGCCGCCTATCTTTTCGCTAACTATTGCAGCGTCCGCATCGCCATCAACGACCTTGAGGTGAAATTCTCTGGCCACGTGAAGATACATCTGCCGCACCTTAGTTAGTCGCTCTCTGTCTGAGAAGAGCTGCAAGTTGTCTTCTTCTCCCGACAATCTATAAATTGACGTCTTTGCCGGGACATCTATAAGGATGCCAAGATCTGGCATTCTAAAGTTAAGGTTTATGTATCTCAACCATTTGTAATTTACTTTAGAAACGTAGCCGTAAGCTAGTGTCGAGAAGAGGTACCTGTCGCATATCACTATCTTACCTCTCGACACCGCCGGCTCTATAGTGTTTTCCAGATGGTGCGCCCTGTCGGCACAGAACAATAGTTGCATTGCTCTGGGACTAGTCATCCATTCTCCGTTAAGGGCCGCTTTCGAAAGACCACCCACTATGCTCGTGGTGGGCTCTTTTGTGAGCACGACAGATCTACCTGAAGTCCTAAGTCTGTTAGCGAGCATGACAGACTGCGTAGAGAGGCCGGAACCGTCTATCCCTTCGAGAACTATGAACTTTCCCTTCATGCGGCACCGCCGATTAGCCTGCTTAGTTTTACTTGTATGTCTCGTGATACCGCATTCTTATCTCCAGAACCATCCACTACGAACCAGTTTTCGGAATAAAACTTGTCTTTCATAAGGGTGTCATAGTTATGCCTTACCATAGTGAGAAGCTGCTGGTCTTTCTCAAACTTGTCTTCCGATTCTCCCGCCTCGGCTTTCTGCTTTCCCTTTCGCGCCATAGAAACGCTTAGAGGTATATTTATGTAGAACACTGCTAATGGCTGCTCTAGACCGAGCATCCACGTCAGAGCTTTAGCCCTTTGATAATCAAAGCCGTTGGCGCACTGGTATGCAATCGTGGAAAACAAATATCTGTCCATAAGTACAAACCCTTCATCAAGCGCTTTCCTGACTTTCCCTATATCCTTCACCATGTCGAGTATATACACGAGAAACTGCTCATCCACCGATAGTTGGATCTTGGAATAAAGGAAGGACTCTATTATCTTTCCGTATTGTGACGAATAATCCGGGTATGAAAATGAAGCGACCTTGAATCCCTTTCCCTCTAGCCACTCGCGCAAAAGTTTTGATTGCGTGGCTTTGCCGGCGCCGTCGGTACCTTCTAGTACAAGCAATTTTCCTGTCATAATATTAGAAAAGGATTCAGCCTTTAATACCTTTCTTATAAATCTGGACTTTCTCGCCCAAGAAATCAAGTATCTGGAAACTTTTGTCTCTCAAATTAACGATGGGTACCTTTGCTATCTCGGGTTCTATGCCGTATTTTTTCTGATACGACGTCTGATATTGCCAGCACGAAGAGTTTATCAGCACGGTCTCCTTATATTTCGACGCCAATGCTTTGTGTATGTGACCTGTCGCGTATATATCCGGGGTTTCGTCTATCACCAGATAATCCCTCGGCAGCGGCATAATCTGCGTAGAGCCGTGCGTCGGCGCTAGGTGCCGGGATTTGAGCTGTATCTTCATTATAGCAGCTATGTCGTCCGGTTCCATCTTATTGTACTTTGCTATCGAGTTGGCGTAGTATGTCAGACTGAAACCGTGATACCCTAGTAGGCTGCGTTTTATTGCGCCGATGGAAAGGTTTACCTGGTATGGATTTGAAAGGAACGTCGCGTTCTGCAGCTCGTACATCTTTGACGCGAACGCCGGGTCCAATCTCGGCTGCGGTTCCGCTATATGTGTCGCATCGTGGTTACCCTGCGCTATTATAAGTTTTATGTTTTTTGGTATCCTGTCTAGTATCTTATAAAGCGCCTCGTACTGTGCGCCGAGGTCTTTTATAGTGAGTTCCTTTTCCTGTCCCGGGTATACGCCTACGCCGTCGACCAGGTCGCCGTTTATGACCAAGAAACGTACCTTCTTGGCGATCTCGGCGTATTCCTCAACATCCCCGTTTATCCAGCGTATGAACAACTCCATCGGTTCCTTTGCAAAAAGTTTTGAGCCGATATGCACGTCAGACAGGAAAAGCGCATAGCTGTCCGGGATATCGGACGGCATTGTGTCCTTTATGGTTATATCCGGCAGGATGATGTCATTTATGAATATCGCGTCGCCGGATTTCCTGCCTTTTATTATGACTACCTGGTCCGGTAACAGGTCCTGGTTTATTACAGAAGACAGTGCGCGACCGGATGAAACGCTGTCCTCTATGTCCAATACCATATACTTCTTCACCGGGCTCACAGATATCTTGGATATCATCGCGATCGTCTTCACCTCTGAGCCCGGCGGCATCCCTTTTGCAGTCGATAGCGAAACTATGTTCGCCCGGTCCTTCTCTACCAGCATTGTCCTGAGCCGCTCGAACCTGTCGTTGAAGTAAGCTACCCACTCTGCTGGTTTTGATGGCGAAGTCGCCCCGTCATAGTTCTTTATCACTTCCACCATCGTGTCCGAAAGACTTTCATCTTCCGCGCGGTTAAGGTCGTAGAGTTCCTGCCTTCCAAGAAACGTTATGTTGCGTTCCTTTAGCATCTTTAGCAGACCGTCTATGTCTTTTATCTCGACGTTCTTGACGGACGCATCGACTAGTATTCCATTTGCAAAGAACAGTTCTAGGTCCTTATCGTCCATGCACTATAAGTGCGAACAGTCGTTTAAATTCTTAAACAAACGCTACTTCCGGAAAGCCAGAGTCGATTAGTATCTGTTTGGCCTTCGCTGTATGGTCGCCCTGAAGTTCTATCGAGTTGTTCTTGTATGTGCCGCCGCATGCCAGCTTATTCTTTAGCTGCTTTGTCATGGCCTTGACATCCACGGTTTTCGGGTCTAGACCGTCTATTATCGTAAGTACCTTCTTGAATGACACTCTCTTGACGTAAATCCTTATCTTTTGTGTCTCCTGAGAAATGGTGCCGCAGATACACAAATCTTTTGGCAAACCGCAAACCGCACAAACTTCTGTCATTATCTTTTTTTCTTCCTCTCCCCAAATAAGATAGTATATTATGCTGACACTGCGTATAAATATCTTTCCAATAGCCGGATGCCAAGGTTTAGATGCTATCAGGACTGCGGACCGATGAGCGAAACTATGGTGTGCAATGATTACACGTAGTCCGAGCCGGGCGCAAAACAGATTTATTAGTTACGGCGTACTATTTAGCCTATGCTTATAAACACCATCAAAAGCCGCCTGGAGGTGCCATCCTGGGCCAAACTATCAGAAAGCGAATACGGTGAGCTGGAATTCCCGTGCTTTGAGGAAGCCAAGAAGGCCGGAGAGAACCCCAAAGAATTCGCAGAGAAAGTGTCCAGATCCATAGTCGATAAAAATGGCTACATCAAAAGAGTCGACGCCATGAACGGCTACGTCAATATGTATCTCGATGTGGATAAAGTTCTTTCGGATTTCCCATACGCGTCTATGGAACGCGTGGAAAATCCGTTTTCTAGGAAGAATATACGTCTGGAACACACGTCCGTGAACCCCAACAAAGCCCTGCACATAGGACACATGAGGAACATACTGCTCGGTGAGTTCGTGAGAGTAGCGCTCGAGAGGAGCGGCGGCAACGTCCTCACAACATATTTCGTGGAGGACACCGGCACTCAGGTGGCCGATATACTCGTATGTTTCAAATACTTAGGCAAAAATTTGGATGTCGCTGAAAAGTTCGATATATATTGTTCAAAGATTTACAGGGAAGTAAACGAACGATATGAGAAGGAGCCAGCCCTGCGGGAGAAACGCGCGAGCGTGTTGCGCGAAATAGAGGGCCACGATAAGGATACCACGGCCCTCCTAAAAAAGATAGTCGATAAGATACTGGCTGCGCAGATGGACACGCTTAGAGGATACCGGATAAAATACGACATTCTGGACCTTGAAAGTTACATCTTGGGCAAGGGTATCGTCGACTCGGCTATGAAGCTTCTAGAGGAGAAGGGCGTCGCTTACACGCCAAAGAGCGGTGATAATGCCGGTTGCCTAGTCGCGAAACTGGACGGGTCCGAGAGGATACTCAGGCGTTCTGATGGCACTTCTCTTTATGTGGCAAAGGACATCGCATATGCGTTCATAAAACACGGCGTGCTTGACAAGGCCATCAGATACACGCCATTTGGAAAAAACTACGACGGCAGCGAGATCCTGGTGTCCGATGAAAATGGCATGCCTAAGCATTTCGGCAAGTTTAACGACTCGATAACCTTGGTGGGATCCGAGCAGCTAGCTGAACAGGACGTCGTAAGGGAGATCCTGCGATTGGTAGAACCCGACTCTAATTACACTCACTACAGCTATGAACTAGTGACATTATCGAAGAACACTGCGAAGGCTATGGACATAGAACTGGATGTGCGTTTCGTAAAGATGAGCGGCAGGAAAGGCACGACGGTCGAGGTAGACGACCTTGTTAGGATCATAATGGAGAAACTAAAGAAAGAGGCTGAGAATGGCGGGCGCCCTCTTGGAGATGAAGACGCTACAAAACTTGCTGTAAACATCGTACGTTATTCCCTGCTGAAGACTTCTCCGAATAAGATGGTGGTGTTCGACATAGATGAAGCGACTTCCTTGAAGGGGGATACGGCATTGTACGCCAACTATACTTATGCGAGAGGGCTGAATATCCTAAAAAAAGCGGGCACGGCCGGCTCTAAGGCCCGTAGTGGGCTCGACGAAGCCGAGAAACAGCTCGCAAAAAAGATCCTTTTCTGGGAGGAGCATCTAATGGACAGCATAAACAATCTAAAACCCAATCTGGCATGCGAATATCTTCACAAACTATGCGATGGATTCAATAGTTTCTATGAAGCCAACCAGGTTATAGGGTCAGATAGAGAGTCCGAACGACTGCTCTTGCTAAGAAACGTGCTAGGCGTGATGAAGGAAACGATGGAACTTATCGGCCTTTTCGTTATCGAGCGCGTTTAGTTAACTGTGAGCAAGACCAGTTTAACCACTTTTAAGTAAAGATAGAAAGACTTTAATTATGGGCCGTTCTTAAGTAGCTATGGACGCCAAAAGCCTTTTCAGTCCCGAGGGCGTGGCGGTAATAGGAGCTTCTAGGAACCCTGGCAAGATAGGCAGCATAATACTAAAAAACTTAAGGATAACATACCGCGGACGATTATTTCCTGTCAATACCAATGCATCGGAGATACAGAGTTTGAGAACCTACCATCGTATCTCTGACATAAAAGAACAGGTCGATCTGGCGATAATAGCCATACCGGCGGAAGGTGTCCTGAAAGTCCTGAAAGACTGCGAGAAGAAAAAGGTTAGATTCGCGATAGTGATAAGCGCCGGATTTAAGGAATCTGGTGAGAGCGGGACCCGCCTGGAGAACGAGATAAAGGCTTTTCTGAGGACTTCTAGGATAAGAGTGATAGGCCCAAACTGCCTAGGTGTGATAAACACTAACCCCACTTATAACGCCACGTTCATAGACCCTAACTCCAGGCCTGCGGAGGGGAAAACGGCTTTCATCTCCCAAAGCGGCGCTCTTCTCAGCGCGATAGTGGACGATGCTACCGCCGAAAAGATAGGTTTCAGTAAGATAGTCAGCATAGGCAATGCCATCGACATAGACGAGGCCGAAATGTTGGATATACTCCAAAGGGACGACAAGACGTCTGTGATAGCCCTGTATTTGGAAGGACTTTCTGACGGTAAAAAATTCATAAAAAACGCCCAAGAAGTGTCGAAGTCAAAGCCTATAATCATTCTAAAAGGCGGGACGTCGAAAATGGGCGCGAGTGCGGTCACTTCGCACACCGGTTCGCTGGCCGGTAACAATACGAGTTATGAACTGGCTTTCAAGCGCGTCGGCGCGATACGCGTAAAGAACATAGACGACCTTTTCAACTTTATGCGCGACGCCCCGAATATGAGGGTGAAGAGCGACGAGATCATCATCGTGACTAATGCCGGCGGAGCCGGGGTGGTGGCCACGGACGCACTTAGCGCCGCCGGACTTAGGCTTGCTAAGATGGGGAACAACATAACAAACGAACTAGCCAAAGAGTTGCCGCGAGGTGCCAACATAAATAACCCGGTCGATGTGCTTGGGGACGCGACTCCCGAGAGATACAGGTCTGCCATAGACATTGTAGCAAAACTCAACAAGCCCATCATAACGCTTTTTTCTCCACAAGAGGTTTCCATGCCTATAGAGACGGCTAAGGAGATATACGAGGTACAGCTGAAAAACCCTGGTCTTCCCATCCTGCCAGTGTTCTTGGGGGGGACACAAGTAGAAAAAGCCAGGCGATTCCTCCGCGATAAGAATATGCCGGCATACAGTTACCCACACGAAGCCGTAGACATCATAGAAGGGCTATATTCATACAGCACGTTCTCGCAACCGTCGTTCTCGGTGTACAACGGCGTAAAGTATAAGGCCCCTGCGATAAGGGCCGACAAGAACCTGTTCGGCATGGCTGCAAAAGACCTGTTTGATAAAATGGGCATAAAAACTGCGCCTGGCGTAGTGTTCAAGACCGAGCAGGACATGCGGAAGGCCGCTAGTAAGATAGGTTACCCCTGTGTACTGAAGATAGGCTCGGACAAGGTGGTGCATAAGGGCGAAATCGGTGGGGTAGTAGTAGGAATAAAAACCGATGAAGAACTGAAAAGGGCGTTTGACGGTGTAAAGTCCAGGGCCGCTGAAAACCACGTCAAGCCGATTGATTATGAGCTTTACAAAGACGTTAGCAGAACAGACAAGACCAGGATCGAGATATTGCTCGGTGCGCACAGGGATCCGCAGTTCGGCACGATGTTGGGGATTGGACTAGGCGGAGAATACGCAGAGATACTACAGGAAGCCTTCTTCATGTTAGTCCCGATGTCGGACAAAGACTTGGCAGATTTCAAAAACTCAAAGGTCGGACGGATAGTCTCTACTGCTGTTAAACGCAAAGTGATGGACGACCTCCTTGGATATGCGATAAAGATCAGTAAATTCATGGAAGCGAATCCTAAAATCAAAGATTTGGACATAAATCCACTCTTCATTTTTGACGATGACGTAGTGGCCACCGATTTCAAGATATTCGTGGAGTGACACACCTACTTTGCCCGCTCGAAAAGGTTTTTCCCGCGTTTTGGCCGCCCTTCGAACCTCTTGAATCTCGCCTCGCTAAGAGGCTGCGGCTGTACGCCAAGCTGTTCGAATATGCGTTCGGAGGTGGAAGGCATGAACGGTTGGATGAGTATTGCTATTATACGTATCGCCTCTAGGGCGTTGTAGAGTATTTTTCCCAAAGCCGCCCCTTTAGCCTCCCACGGCCTAGTATCATTTATGTACTTGTTGACCATCCTGATGACGGCCCATATCTCGTTTATAGCACCGTACATGTCGAAATCTTCCATAGATTTTCTCACTTTATCTACATTAGAGTGCACCAGGAGTTCTTCCGCTCCGGAGATGCTCCCGACATCGGTTTTTTCGGCGATGGTCAATATCCTCGCGACCAAATTTGCAAGATCGGCCACCAGTTCGCCGTCTATCCTGGCCCTTAGCGCGGCCTCAGAGAAATCGGCATCCTTCCATGCGGGACTTTCTCGTATAAGGAAGTATCTAACGGCATCTACGGGATATCTTTCCAGTAGCTGCATCGGGTCTACGGCGTTTCCAAGCGATTTGCTCATTTTCTGCCCTTCTACCGTCACATAATCGTGCACGAATATCTTGCGGGGAAGTTCTAAGCCGGCAGACAAAAGCATCGCCGGCCAGTAAACCGCGTGGAATCGTATTATCCCTTTCCCTATGACATGCACGTCGGCCGGCCACCATTTTTTGAAAAGATTTTCATCGCGACCGAAGCCTACGCCGGTAAGGTATATCCCAAGGGCGTCGAACCAGACGTATATTTTCTGTGACGCGTCTTCGGGTACGGACAGCCCCCAGTCTTTAGCCCGCTCTGAAGAGCGCGACACGCTGAAATCCTTAAGACCGCTTTTCACGAACGACAGCACTTCGTTCTTCCTAGATTCTGGATACACCAAAAGCGAGTCGCCCTCTATCAACTCGATGAGCTTTCTCTGGTACTTTGATAGTGTGAAGAAGTAATTTTCCTCCTCCACGACCTCGGGTTTTGTAAGGTGCTCCGGACACAGTCCATCGACCAGCTCGTCTTCGGTGTAGAAGGCTTCGCAGCCAACGCAGTACAGCCCTTTGTATCTCTTTTTGTATATGTCCCCGTTCTTCACGCACGCGTTCCACAGTTTCTTTATACCTGGGAGGTGCAAATCTGGATTAGACGACCTCATGAATGTAGAAAAGGAAAGTCCTATAGTTTGTGCGAATTTCTTGAATAATTCTGAGTTGCGATTGCAAAGCTCCTGCGTGCTTATGCCGAGTTTCTCAGCTGCCTGTACGTTCTTCAGGCTGTTCTCGTCCGCCCCGGTGGTAAGGAACACCTCTTTTCCGGCCGTCTTCTGATATCTGGCGATCACGTCGGCCTGGACGAATTCGAGAGCGTGGCCTAGATGCGGTTTCGCGTTGACGTAAGGTATGGCTGTCGTTATGTAAAATTTGTCCATTCTGTTCCTCCAGCCAGCAAGCCGGGCTATTTCGCGGTTGGGTATTATTTAGCGGGGGAAAGATTTGAACTTTCGACCTTCGGGTTATGAGCCCGACGAGCACTCCTGGCTGCTCT
The DNA here is from genome assembly GCA_021818665.1 of Nanobdellota archaeon. Taxonomy (GTDB): domain Archaea; phylum Nanobdellota; class Nanobdellia; order Parvarchaeales; family Parvarchaeaceae; genus Parvarchaeum. Next base: position 45,398 of record JAKATQ010000001.1, read on the forward strand.
ACCCCGCTAAAGTGCACACTTTATTCTAAGGAATCGCCGGGATTATAAACCTAACGTTGTGCTAACGGATGCCTGTGCACTAAGCAACTGACGTGACTCTCGCACCAGGAGGCATGTACGTTATGCCGCTCTGTTCGACGGGACTGGATGCGCCGTCTATGTTCACGCTTATGCCCGTCGCCGACGTATTTTCTCCCAGATAGAAATGCATGAAAAGAGGCGCACCTAGGTCGTTAGAGAAGCAAATCGTGCCGGTGGCGGTCAAGTTGCTATACGGAGAGCTCACACTCATCAATGAACACGGATTAGAACCGTAATTTTGCACCTGTAAAAATGTGAAATCGAGCTCGGGAACTAGTCCTATCACTGCCCCTATCGACTCTTTTTCCGACGAGATCAGGTCCTCCAGCACTGAAAACGTGCTCTCGCCTATTTTTGCCTGGCCTCTCTGGTAAGAGCAGTTTATACCGCGATAAGACGGGTTACTTATGGGGCATATTATTATGCCGCTGCCGTTATAGAAACCGAACCCGTATGCGCTGCCGAGTCTGAAAAGGCCGTCGTACTTTGATATCGAGAAAGTCATTGGCGTGTTCACACTCGAGATCATAGTGACTGTCACATTCCCTGTATAGGTTATGTTGAAGTTGGATTCCGCCGATAGCTGGTCGAAAACCGCAGTGGCCTGGCTTCCGTCGGACACACCTGAAAAAGCACTTGGTGATGACGCGGGAGAGAATACGCTGCTCAAGCCGCTGAAAACGTTGAACTTGTATGCGACTGCTACGGCAACCACTATGGCTACTATTGCGAGTATCATGAAAAGGTTACGACCGAAGTTAAATCTTCTCTCTCCTTGCGGCTCCCTGCGCATCGGTGGCGGAGCTGATTGAGGCTCTGGCTGCGGTTCTGGCGCATCATGGTAACTTTGACCGAAAAGCGACTGTGGCTTTGGGAGCGGCAATATTGCCGGCGGCGGCGCGTATGGCGGGCTCTGTTGTGCCTGGTCCATGTTTAGGTAGCATTTTGTCGGCTTAAATAGCTTTAACGAAAAGGTGCGCGTCCGCTGATTTTTGGCCGATACAAGGATATAATAATGGAAACTTTACAATAATCCATATGGAGATAGTACTGTCGTTGGGCGGCTCTTTCATTTCAGACCGGCCCCATGAAGTACGCAGGCTTAGGGGCGTACTAAAAAGGGTCTCGAGAAACGCTATAGTGGTGGTCGGGGGGGGAGACTTGGCACGCGAATACATAAGGTTTGCCGGTCTTTTGGGACTCACAAAACGCTCGCTCCATAGGGTCGGCATAAAAGCTACGCTGATAAACGCCTTCATCCTTTCGGAGGTCCTCGATGGCGAGTTCTTCGATGGGGACCCGAGACGATTAAGAAAACGTGGGCTAATCGTGACCGGCGGTTTCAAGCCGGGTTGGACTACAGACACGTGCGCCGCATACGCCGCCGTGTCTTCCGGTGCTGATGTCATCTTCAACATATCAAAGGAAAAGGGCGTATACGATATGGACCCTGAAAAGTTCAGAAATGCGAAACTCCTAAGACACATAAAGTTCGACGAATTGCGGAAGATGACCGGGGCAGAGAGAAAACCCGGCATGAATTTCATATTTGACCCTATGGCCGCCACGATATGCAAAAGGCACAAAATAAAAGTAGTCGTGACTAACAGGATAACGGATGTCGCTGATTATCTTAAAAACGGCACGACTAAGGGCACAATAATAGACTGAATAAACCGTCAAAAGAGCGTCTAAAATGGCGAGATCCACCTCATGGATGTACAGTATAATACCCATATCGGCCGTTTCTGGCGGTCTCGGGATAATCCTGCCGCTCTACATCCTTGAGCTAGGGGGCACAGTATTCAATGTCGGGGTGGCCGTAGCTCTTTTTGAACTCGTATCCATACCGGCTTCGATTTTCTGGGGGGATCTTACGGACCGGCTTACGAGGACGAAAGTATTCATAATATTTTCTATACTCGGGACTATTCCGATCTTACTGATATTCTATCTCGTCGCATTTGTGCCCGTTGTAGAGTCTGTATATGGCCTGTACGCGTTCATAGCCACGGCATCGTCGCCGGCGATAAACATACTCATAATGAGCGGGCGTGTCGGCCGGGCGCTTCCTAAACATTTCAGCAGGTACAGCGTATTTTCCATAATGGGTTCTTTCGCCGGTATGCTTCCCGGCCTTTTCCTTAATCAGGACCTAATCGGTGTCTATCTTTTGATAATCATGTCTTTCAATATTATAGCGCTCATAGTAGCCATATTCCTTATAAAGACCACACACCGGGAACAGGTGCGTCGTAAGAACATCACTGCGGTTGGAGAGAGTTTTGCCGTGCTGAACCAGCTCAGCCATACTCCGTTCATACTTACAAGCACGCGACTTCTTGAACGCATACGCAGAAGGCTGTCGGATGAGCGCGTAAGGAACATATACGCCCTTCTTGCAACGATAGCCCTTTTCAACTTAGGGATGTACCTATTCAATTCATCGTACATTCCATACCTTAGGGGTCAATCGTTGTCGTACAGCGACATATTCCTCATAAACATTATTAACTCGGCTGCGCAGCTGCTGGTTTACGGTGTTTTCATCGCACTCGTAAGAAAGATAAACCTCGGCCGCTATTACAAAGCCGCGACCGTCTTCAGGACTATAGGCTATGCGATGACATTCGTGCCGTTTCTGCTCATAGACGGCGGTTTTCTGTACCTAAATATCGCCGGGTATGCTATAACGGGCCTGGCGTATGCGATGTGGAATGTGACATCGTCCGTGCTCTTGTACACGCAGATAAGAAAACTCGGGAAGGGACACTACATAGGAGTATGGGTCGCCCTGCTAGGGTTTTCAGCCGTGATCGGGTCGCTCTTTTCCGGAATAATGTCGTCTTATGTCGGATACAACGCGACTTTTTCCCTTAGCATTCTCGCTATAATAGGTTCGCTGATAGTTTTCGCAAGATACGAAGGCGCCATAGTATCCAAAAAACCGATCTAGAAGCCGGTGGATATACTTAAATACGATGGTATTCAAAAGGCTATAATGCAGCTGATTATAGCAGAAAAAAGCACGGCCGCAGAGACTATAGCGAAAAACCTCGCAGAATCCAAGATAAGCAGCCAGGAAGTCGGATTAGTGAAGTTCTGGTTCACCAAGATAAAGGGCGAGGACTCTGTCGTAATACCGCTAAAGGGTCACATAAAGGAGGTCAAATACCCAGAAAACTTCAAGAAGTGGACTGAGGAATCTCTCCCTAAGATGATAGACGCCAAGCTGGAATACGCGCCGACCGCTCTTGACAACATAAACGTCATAAAAAAGTACGCGAAGGGCGCCGACAAAGTGATAATAGCGACGGACTATGATACGGAGGGGGAATCGATAGGCTTCGAAGCTATAGACGTCGTCAAAGAGGTCAACCCTTCGGCTAAGATATATCGAAGCCAGTTCTCATCGCTGACTGAAAAGGAGCTGAGTGAAGCGTTCACAAACCTCAAAAAACCCAACAAGAACCTGGCGGACAGCGCTGATGCCAGACGGGAAATAGACCTTATCGTTGGCGCTGTCCTTACGCGGTTCATATCTCTCGCGGCTAGAT
>JAKATQ010000041.1 GCA_021818665.1 Nanobdellota archaeon
ACCAGAATGTGCTTTATAGATATCCGGACCCCTACATAGGGGAACTGAAATTTTTGCACCCTATATAAAAGTTTCGTTTTTCGGCGAGGGTTTATATAGCCTCCCAGCCAATTATAGGTTAAGCAGCCAAAAAGCGACTGTCGACTTTTTATGATTTCGCCAAACGAAGTACACGGCATAGTCAAGAAGTGGATGGCCAATGACGTATTCGACCTGGTCTTAGATCTGGAAAAGAGCCACGATATGTACCTCCATGACTCAAAGACCGGAAAGGAGTACCTTGACTTCTTCGGCTTCTTCGCCTCATCAGCCATAGGGATGAACCATCCGAAGATGTTAGAGCCCGATTTCCTAAAAAAACTCTACAGGACTGCAATAAACAAGCCGACGAACAGTGATATACTCACCGTCGAGATGGCGGAATTCGTCGATGCGATGGCCAAGATAGCCACGCCGTCCTACATGAAATACTTCTTTTTCATAGAGGGAGGCGCCCTCGCGGTAGAGAACGCCTTGAAGACGGCTTTCGACTGGAAGATAAAGAAGAACTTCAGCAAAGGCATACAGGACGTGAGGGGCCAAAAAGTAATCCACCTTACGGAGGCCTTCCACGGAAGGTCCGGATACACGCTGGCGCTGACTAACACATCCAGTATCCGAAAAGTGCAGTATTTCCCGAGATTCAACTGGCCGCGCGTTACGAACCCGAAGATAACTTTCCCGCTTAACGATGAAAACCTTAGGAAAGTCCAGGAGCTCGAGAAGAAGAGCCTGGACGAGATACAGAAGGCCGTCGCCGAGGAGGGCGACCACATAGCGGCGTTCATAATGGAGCCGATACAGGGCGAGGGCGGCGACAACCACTTTAGGAAGGAATATTTCCAGGCGATCAGGAAGATAACCACCGAGAACGACATACTTTTCGTCGTGGACGAGATACAGAGCGGCATGGGCATAACGGGAAAATGGTGGGCCCACCAGCACTTCGACGTCAAGCCAGACATAATGGCTTTCGGCAAGAAGAGCCAGGTGTGCGGTATAATGGCCGGCGCAAAGCTGGAGGACATAACGGACCACGTATTCAAGGTGCCCAACAGGATAGATTCGACGTGGGGCGGCAACCTGACGGACATGGTCAGGGCGACGCGCTACCTTAAGATAATAGAAGAAGACAAACTTGTAGACAATGCCGCGAAGGTCGGAAGACTTTTCCTAAAAGGACTCGGCGACCTACAGGATAAGTTCCCGGGACTGATAAGCAATGTCAGAGGAAAGGGGCTCATGTGCGCTTTTGACATGCCAAACGCCGAGCTCAGGGACGAATTTGCCGGTGCGGCTTATGATAATCAACTGCTAGTGCTTAAGACGGGCCTGATGGGCATACGCTTCAGGCCACCGCTGATAGTGGAGGAGAAGCACGTAAACCAGGCGCTTTCGATAATGGAAAAGATAGCTGCGAGGATATACTCAAGGAATCCGGCGCTCCAGCCCAAACTGGCACCTCCCATACAGGCGCCGGCGAGGACGGCTACGCCGGCGATAGAGCCGCATAAGAAGGCGGCCGACCTGGCCGTAGCTGTCCGGCAGGCATCCATTTCTGCAAGCGTCGGCGAACCGAATAACAATCCGCTTATCAATAACTTTATTAGTCCGGTGCAGGAAATGCCTGCAATATCATTGAAAGACGATTTCACCGCCACGCCGTGACAGGAGCATCGGAAGCTTTTTTCTCCGCCGCCGGCATCAGAATATTTAAATCACGGCTACCTTTTATGTGTATGGCGGCACGAAACGTCCGATTATCATCGCACCAGAGGGCAAGGTTTTGCATGCGACTGGATTGGATATAAGTAACGACTTATGGGCATATTCCTTTTAGGCTGCGGGGAGATGGGCTCAGTAATAGGCACCGATTTGCTAAAGACGTACGATGGCGAACTCACCTTTGCCGACCGCGAACTCGAACGCGCGGAGCGCCTCGCCAGAAGATTCCCTAAGAGACCCATCAGGGCCATATCGGTTGACGTTAAAGACCGCGCCGCTCTTGTAGACGCCATAAGGATCTCGAAGGCGAGGGTCCTGATAAACGCCGTAAACTATTATTTCAATGTCGACATAATGATGGCATGCATGGAGGCCGGTGTGAACTATCTAGACCTTGGCGGCATGTTCCACACCACCAGAAAACAGCTAGAGCTGGATCCGTCTTTCAGGAAGAAGGACCTCATCGCCATCCCAGGCATGGGTTCTTCCCCCGGCATAACGAACGTCCTGGCAGCTTATGCAGCCGAGGGCATGGACAAGGTGGAAACGATAGATATTAGCTTTGCAGACAAGGACAGAACCAGGTATACGACCCCAATAGTCCTGCCGTACAGCATACTTACCCTGTTCGAGGAATTCGGTGAAGAACCCGTGATATTCAAGGACGGCAAGTACACGTCTTTGAAGCCGCTGAGCGGCTTTGAGGACAAAACCTTTCCAAAGCCCCTCAACAAGGCGAGATGCTTCTTTACTCTGCACTCCGAAGCGGCGACACTGCCATTTTCCTTTCCTGGCTTAAAGAGCTGCTGGTTCAGAGGAGGCTTTGACCCGTCCTTTGTGGACAGGATAAAGCTGCTGCTCGATGTCGGTTTCGCATCGAAGGAAAAAATAACCCTGCCGGGGAACGTCCAAGTCTCGCCGAGGGACGTGACAGTAAAGATGACGGAGAAGTTCATACCCGGACCGGACGTCAAAATAGACGACCTCGAATTCCTCAGAGTGGAAGTCAGAGGGACGAGCAAAGGCAAGCGCAAGAGCGCCATAGCCTACTGCGAAAGCTTTACAAACAATGAATGGAACATCCCGGCCGGCTCATGGGACACCGGCGTCGCGCCGTCCGTCGTCGCGCAGATGATCGAAACTGGCGACATAACGGAGAGGGGTGTGGTCCCCCCGGAGAAATCCGTTGTGCGGGAAAAATTCTTTGCTGAGCTCAAGAAACGGGACATGAAGGTCTGGCTCGAAAAGGGGCGCTAGACTAATCGCTCAGTTCTACGAAAGGCGGCGTGGCCGGATACTTCGTCTTCGATGCGATGTCTATGGCTTTTTTGAAGGCCGATAAGGTCTTATCAAGGTCATCCGCATTGTGCGAGAATGATGTGTATATGCACTCCTGATTGTCAGCGTCGATCATTATACCCTCTTTCAAAAGTTCGTACTGCACCTTTACATAGAAGTCCGTTATCTCGTTTCTCAGGTCCTCATAATCGTTTATCTCCTCCTTTTCGGTATATAGCATCTGGAAAAGACCAGGGACTCCTAGTATCTTGACTGGCATGTTCGCGGAGCGGGCGGCTTGGAGTATACCGCTGCAAAGCCTGCCGCAGTATTTTTTCATGTGCCTGTAGACGTCCTTACGGGCAAGTATCTTCAGAGTCTCGTTGGCAGCCGTGAGCGACACCGGGTTCGCATTGTACGTGCCAGCATGATTGGCCTTCTGCGTACCGACGCCGAACGTGTCCATTATCTCCCGCTCCCCGACTATCGCAGACATGGGAAAGCCGTTGCTGATCGCCTTCGCATACGTAGCGATGTGTGGCTTTACATCGTAAAGCTCCTGCGCCCCGCCGTAGGCGACCCTGAAACCGGTCTTGACCTCGTCGAATATCAGCAGTATGCCGTATCTGTCGCAGAGCTCCCTTAGAAACTTCAGATAACCAGGCTTTGGTGTGATAGCTCCCGCATTACCCATTATCGGTTCCGTTATTATCGCGGCTATCTCGTCATGCCGCTCCTTCACGGTCTGCTCTATAGAGTGGAAGTCGTTCCATCTTTCGACTATTATGAACTTCTTTATCTCGTTAGGGATGCCGGCCGACTGTGGAAACGGCTCGCGTTCAGGCGTCGTGTAGGGGGGGTGCGTAGAGAAGTTCAGGTAATCCTGCCATCCATGATAATGGCCCTCGAATTTCAGTATCACGTTCTTTTTCGTATAAGCCCTCGCGAGCCTTATTGCGTGCGCTGTCGCTTCGGTGCCAGTGTTGGAAAACTTGACCATCTCGGCGCACGGTATGGCCTTTGTAAGCCTGTCCGCTACCTCCAGTTCGAGTTCGGTGCTCAAAGCGTAGACCGTTCCGCGTTTGAGCACCTGATCGGCCACGGCCTTTGAGACCTTTGGGTAACTGTGACCAAGGATCACCGGGCCGAAGCCCAGCCTGTAATCTATGTACTCGTTCCCGTCGACGTCCCAGATATGCGAGCCGTACGCCTTTTCAGCGAAAAGGCTCGCAGCCGCAGCAGGACCCACGTAGCAGAACCGCGGATTGCGCCACAATCGCGCGTTGGAGTTCACTCCCGTCGGCATGTACTTTAGCGCCCTCGTATAAAGTTTGCACGATTTGGACAGCTTTATGGTCCGTTTTTTTTCTTATCATAGTTTAGCCACTACCGGTTTTATGTTGACAAATTCCAGAAGGCCGTATCTTGACAGTTCCCTGCCGAGTCCGCTCTTCTTGGTCCCACCGAACGGAAGCCGCGGGTCCGACTTCTCCACCTCATTTATGTACACCATGCCCGCGTCTAGGCGCCTCGCGACGACCTCGCCGTCCAGCTGGTTTTTCGTCCATACACTGGCTCCAAGGCCGAATTCCGATTCGTTCGCGACCTTTATCGCCTCTTCTCTGTCCTTTACCACCATGACGGGCGCGATCGGGGCAAAGACTTCCTCTTTCCAGATTGGCATGTCGGCATCCACGTTGACCATAACTGTAGGATTGAAGAAGAACCCGCGCTTTCCGAGTCGTCCGCCGCCACACTTTACTTTCGCGCCTTTGCTTACAGAAGATCTAACCTGCCTTACAGCCGTTTTCAGCTGCTGCGCACTGGCCAGAGGTCCGACTTCGGTTATGACGTCGATCGGGTCGCCGACCTTGGCTTGTTTCATGCGCTTTGTAAGGCCGGCTATAAACGCGGCTGCTCTTTTTTCCACGACTATGAACCTCTTTGCGCATATGCAGCTTTGCCCGCTGTTTATCAGTCTGCCCTCAGCCGCGCCTTTGCACGCTTCTTCTATGTCGGCAGATTCGAGGACTATGAACGGGTCGGACCCGCCCAGCTCAAGCACGACCTTCTTCAGAGCGGCGGCCGCGGCCGAAGCTATGGTCTTCCCGGCTTCTACGCTGCCGGTGACGGAAACTCCGTCTACGAAGTCGCTGGCCACCATCGCTTCGACCGTCTTGTGATCCGTAAGAAGCGTCCTGAAAGAGTTTTCAGGAAAGCCCGCCAGCTTGAATGCGCTCTCTATTGCCATCGCGCACATAGGGACGACGTTAGAGTGCCTCAGTATACAGACATTGCCCGCCAGCATCGCCGGTATCGCGCACCTCATCAGCTGCCAGAAGGGAAAATTCCACGGCATCACGCATAGCACTACGCCGATCGGCGTGAACGTGACCGCAGATTTTCGGCCTTCCATCTCGACTTGTTCGTCCGCGAGCCACCTCTCGGCGTTGTCAGCGAAGAAATCTGAGGTCCAGGCGCACTTCTCTATCTCGCCAAGCGCCTGGGTCATGGGTTTTCCCATCTCCTGCGTCATCAGTTTTGCGTATTCGTCCTTGTTCTCGCGCATCACGGATGCAAGTTTTCTGAAACGCTCCGCCCGCTGATTTACCGTCAATTCGCGCCACAGGTGCGACTCTTCTTTCACATGGCCGCATATGCGCAGCGCCTCGTCCTTGTCGAGCAGCGCGAATGCGCCGTTCACATCTTCCGTACACGGATTTACAGACGTTACTTTCATTCTTTATCCCCGTAGACCACGTAGTACCACGGTTTCCTGACGAGCCCCGTCTGGTCTATATATATGTGCTTTATCTGTGTGAAATCCTCTAGGGCGTACATGGAAAGATCCTTGCCGAAACCGCTTTGCTTGAAGCCGCCATGCGGCATCTCAGATACCAGGACGCCGTGCTCGTTTATCCACACGGTCCCGAACCTTAGTGAATTAGCGACTTTTATGAGGGTGGTTATGTCCTTCCCCCAGACCGATGCGGCCAGCCCGTAGACGACGTCGTTTGCCTTTTCTATAGCGTCATCGACGCTGGAATATTTCAGTACGGTGAGTACTGGACCGAATATCTCTTCTTTGCATATCCTCATCGTCTGTTTTACGTCGGAGAATATCGTGGGCTCGAAGAAGAAACCCTTCTTTAGGTTTTCGGGCCGCGCGCCACCGCACAGGAGCTTGCCTCCTTCGGCTATGGTAGCCTTGACGTAATCTTCCGTTCGTTTCCTCTGGGAATCCGAGATAAGCGGGCCCATATCGGTCTTCTCGTCGGCCGGGTCTCCTATCCTGATCTTCTTCGCCTTCTTCACGAGCAGCTCGATGAAATCATCGTACATCGACTCGTGGACCAAGACTCTCGTAGTAGCGGTACAATCCTGGGCGCTGTTCCAAAATGCTGATACTACAGCGCCCTCCGTCGCGGCGTCTATCGAAGCGTCCGGCAGGACTATGAACGGAGCCTTGCCGCCCAGTTCAAGCTGGACTCGTTTGACGTTCTTTGACGCGAGCCTCATGATCTCTTTGCCTGTAGAAGTGTCTCCAGTGATGGCTATGCAGTCTACGTCCTCGTTGCTGGCCATCTCTTCGCCTACAACGTCGCCCGGTCCCGTGACTACGTTCAATACGCCCTTGGGCAGCAGGCTGTTTGCGAGCTTCGCGAATTCCAGCAGCGTGATTGGTGTCCTGCTCGCCGGTTTTATGACGACGGTGTCGCCTGCCGCCAGGGCAGGAGCGAGTTTCCACACTGCGATGTAAAGCGGATAGTTCCATGGCACTATCGCGGCTACGACCCCTATCGGTTCCCTTTTTATGATGCTCATCCCTATGCCGGAATAATTGCCTGCCGACTTCCCTTCGAGGACTCTCGCGGCCCCGGAGAAAAACTTCAGGTTGTCTATTATGAAAGGCATGTCGGAGTCCCTAGCGTATTTTATCGTCTTTCCAACGTTAGCGGACTCGAGCTTCGCGAATTTATTTAGATTGGATTCCACGAGTTCGGCCAGCTTCCAGAGGACCTGCGCCCTCTCCCCCGGCGTCTTGTTCGACCAGCTGCCGTTGTCGAAGGCTCTTCTGGCGGCTGCAATCGCTTTTTTGACGTCGCCGCGGCTGCTCTTCTGGGCCTTTGCTATGACGGTTTCGGTGGCGGGGTTTATCACGTCGAAAGTCTCGCCGGATTCCGATACGACCCATTCGCCGTCTATAAGCATTTTATAGGTCTCAGCCATGGTAGATATTCCAGCCGCAAATTAATAAACTTTCGGATGTCCGGCCATACAACCGAAAACCAGCGTATAAAACGCTTAAATATGTGTTGCAATCTTAGTGGTAAGATGCAAAATGATGAAGCGTTAGAGAAGATCCTGGGTGCCCTTTCCGAGAAGCCATCGGAAGGTATGACCAGGGTTTTCAACAGATACACGCACGCCGTGGAAGAAATAAAACTGAGCAGAGCTAACCGCGTCGCGCTAGCCGTCAAAGGCGAAGCTAAGGTAGAAGAAAGGACTTACCCTGGCTGGAGCGGCAAGCTGCCATTCTTCGCATATACCGTAGACATAGGCGGGAAGAAGGTGCTGCTTTTCGACTACAGACACGGCTACGAAGACCGGCTCGACTGCTATATCTGAGTACACGTAAGTACGGCTCGGCGTTCTAAGGACATATAGTCGTTTTTTCCGTATGATGTGCTTTGCTACAGGATTCCTTATTTTAGATGCCAAAGAGCACTTTTATCCAAATTTTTAGTGTTATTAATGAAAACCGAAACCATACAAAAATTACATTAGGAATTCGATAAATTATACAAGGTACGAGAGCCTTAAATACAAATTGAAACAGCCAAGTGTCGTATGCCCCGTCGGCATAGACTGTGTCTCCTTTTGACGCCGATTCTCCAACCATAGGTATGAACTTCCTGTTGTCGTGGCAGCGGTCCCTGGTGACTCTCAAGTCCGCGAGCTCTTTCGTATCCGCGTCGATAATGGTATGCAGCTTGTAGAACCTGGGCATCCCTCCGTATTTGGAATGCCTGTAGCTTCCCGTACGGCATACGGACATCCCAGAGGCATCGATAGCCAGCAGCCTTCCTTTCCTATGCCG
>JAKATQ010000042.1 GCA_021818665.1 Nanobdellota archaeon
CCGATCGCAACTTTATGCGTTTTCAGACAAAAAGGGAGAGCGACTAGCTTTGCGGCCGGAGCAGACACTCTCAAGACTGAGGGTCGTGGCGGAAAATAAATCGCTTGTAAAGCCTTTCAAGGCGTATAGCATAGGACAGGTATGGAGATACGAGGACCCTAGCAAAGGCAGCTACAGGGAATTCTTGCAGGCAGACATAGACGTTTACGGCTCTTCTAGTACACGCTATGACGCAGAAATCATTGCATGCATAGATTTTGCACTGAAAAGACTCGGCATAACGGATTATAAGATAAGCCTTAACAATCGTAAGATATTGCAGGGACTTATAGATGACATAGGCGCATCGCCTCTCGATGGCCTGCAAATCTTAAGAGAGCTAGATAAGCTTAGCAAGATAGGCGAAATCGAGGTCATTGAGAGGATTTCTAAAATCGTCGGAGCGGAAAAGGCCAAGAAAGTGAAAAATTACCTGAGCGGAGACTACAAGACGGACCAGACCGGTAGAAACGAGATTTCGGAACTCATAGAGGCGCTAAAAGAATACGACATAAAGAACGTGATCTGGGATAAGACCCTCGTTCGCGGCAATGCATATTATGATGGCAACATATTCGAGTTCGTAGAAAATTCGATCGGCACGGTAGCCGGAGGGGGCAGATACGATCGTCTCAGTGCTCAGTTCGAGGTCGCGATGCCGATAGTAGGCGGCGCAATAGGATTCGAACGAGTCATGGAAGTGATAAAATCCAACGCGATAGAAGATTTTACCGAAAGCTATTGCGTGATAAGTGTGGATAACGATAAAAAGGCACTGGAAATCGCATCAAGATTGAGAGAGCGCGGGCTAAAAACGGACATTCTGCTAGACAAGACTTCACTTTCCAAAGGGCTGGATTACTGTAACTCTAAAAAGATACGCTACGCCGTGATAGTCGGAAATAAGGACTTAAAGGCCGGGAAAATAACCATAAGAGACTTAAAAGAAAAGAAGGACAGGACAGTGCAGGAAAAAGAACTCGGGTAGAGCAGGCTTAAAAGTCCGGCAGGGCGAATCTTTCTCCACCTCTAAACATATCTAACTCGCTAAGCATGTGCCTGACCGTCCACTTATATTCATGCGGATCCACGGGCCTGTCGCGGTGTAGGAACTCTTCGATCGTGCCGTCCGTACCATTTACGGTCAGTTTGAAATCGTCCTTATACATGACTTTCCGTTTCTTTTCATATTTGTCTTTTACGTAGTCTTTTCTGTGGTGATATCCACCGGGCAGCACGGTTACGTCTCCGTAGGCCTCTGAAAAAGCGGCCTCTTTGGTGAGGTCCGAGTCATCTCCGCCTTCCAGTATGCTTCTTATCATGGCGGGCACGTGTACGAGGCTTTGATAGCCTCGCCGTCTTTTGAACTTCTTGTTTTTAGGGTACTTTACGATCATAGGTATGCGGGTTATCTCATCATACAGGTAAGTGTTGTGGTACATGTAACCGTGTTCGTTGAAGGCCTGTCCATGATCCGAAGTTATGATAAGAAGAGTGTCATCGTACACGCCCCGTGATTTTAGTACACTGACTAGGCGTCCTATCGCGGCGTCTAGATATTCCGATTCATATATATATTGTTTTTTAAGATAGCGTACTTTTCCAGCAGATATTTTCCTTATCCCTGTAAAATTGTCCCACGTCTCTTTCGGCAGGTATCCCTTGTACGGCTCGTGCATTTCTACGTAGTTTATAAAATAAAAGAAAGGCAGACTAAGTTTTCCGTTTAAAATTATGTCGTTTGTAAGCGAAGACCCTTTCTCCATCGGGTAATTCAACGCCTTGTTGGCTTTTATTATTCTTCGCCACGCAGAAGCATATTTGAAAAGAGTTCCGAATCGCCTTTGTTTTACAAGCTCTTTGGCGATCTCCGAAGGACTCGCCCCGAGCTTCCTGGCCTCTAAGAAGATTTTGCTTTCTTTCATTTTAGGAGCAGGGTCCAAACTCAAGAAAAACTTAAAGCCCTTATCAAACCCGGACAGAGGGGACACCATAACGTTACTGGACACGCCGTAAGTTTCATATCCGCGCCTTGAGAAGTATTCTGCTACGCGCTCCGTCTTTAATGCATTATGGTACTTTGTAAGATTGAGAAGCTTTATTTTTTCGGTCTCGTGCACTCCATGCTCGTTGGGATATAATCCTGTAAACAAAGATACATGGGACGGAAAAGTCCAAGGTGACGGTGCTATGGCGTTATCGTATACAACGGCTTCCTTGGCAAGCGTTTCAATATAGGGAGTCTTTGCCGGGCCCCCATATAGTCCAAGAACGTCTTTTCTAAGAGTATCGCAGACTACCAACATTACATTTACCTGCATAGAGCATTACTCACAGCGCGGTATTTAAACTTTGTTTTTATCGCGGCGTATCTGTGCAGAACGATACAAAAAAGTTGTTTCTTTATACATTATTAAGACATCTAAATGGCTCGGGATTATTACTCTCCCGAAACGACTGGCGAGAAAAATGCAAAAACGCGGCAAACTGGAATAAAATGCTAGTAAGCGCATATCTTTAAATTTACTGCCGGATTAATTCTCTTTTAGTATGTCTGTCAAGAAAACTATCCTGATTACGAATGTTTCCATGATAAACGCCTTCGGCGGAGAAGAACGTTTTACAGATAATCTAGTAAGGAACCTATCAAAAATGTATAATGTTGTTTATGTCGGTAACCTATACAAAGAAGACGGTTCGTTTGTTTCAAAATACAAAAAAGCGATACCCGCGTTTAGAAGCGATTGGCTCGTTAATCTCCCTAGGCTAATTAAAAGGCGGCCGTTTGTAAAACTTCTTAGGGCCTTTCCGTCTATTAAAAGACTTTTTGTGACGCGTCTAAATCTCCACGTAGATTTAGTAATATCAAATTCCGCTATAGACGATATAGCTTTGCTTGACCAGCCACTATTTAGGTATGGCGGGATAATCATAATCCCTCATTCTCCAGGCATAAGATTCGATGGTGTCTACCCAAGATTACTTATAAATAATCATAAATTCAGAATAGTTGCCCTAAATAAAACAATGTCGCGGAAGCTTTTTAAAAAGTATGGTGCTAAAAACGTAAAATTGATAAACCCAACGGTTCAGGAAAAAACACACGACAATGGCGGCGCTAATTCTATCGAAAACGCAGATTTCATAAAACGTCGCATTTTAATCGTTAGCATAGGCAGACTGGAAGAAAAGCAAAAAAAATTGTCTTTAGCCATAAAAGCGTTCTCTAAGTTAGATAGAAAAATGGACGCGGCGTTTATAATTGCCGGAGCCGGAAAGGACCACAACAGATATGTCAGATTAATACGTCGTTTGAACCTGCAAAATAGTATAAAGCTTATAGGAAAGATAAGTGAAAAGGAGAAAAACTTCTTGTTTAAAATGGCCTTGATATATCTCCAGCCATCTGCCAAGGAGAATTTTAGTGTAGCTATGGTAGAGGCGATGCAGGCCGGCGCCATCCCCATAGTGACTAGAACTGATTCTTCAAAAGATCTTATAAAAAATGGCAGAAACGGGTTCTTTATAGAGCCTAATCCAGAAAGTATAGCACATAAAATAACCCAGATATCAAAAATGAGCGTGCAAAAAATCCGTAGTTTAAGGAAAAATTCTAGAAATAGCGTTAAACAACTTACTCCGAAGAATATGATTAAAAAATATATACGATTGATAGAGTCTTTTTAGACGATTAGAACTACGTCCGTAGGACACGGGGTAATTTTAATAGTTCGTCAAGAATCATGCACAATGTGTGTATTATAGCAATATGGACTTCCTGGATTATTGGGGTTTTATCTGAATCTACAGTGATAGTCTTTTCTGCGATGTTTATAAGTTTTCCGCCACTCCTGCCAGTAAGTGCAACCGTATAAGCCCCTAATTTTCTAGCTTCGTTTATGCCGTTTATGACGTTTTTTGAATTTCCAGAAGTGCTTATGCCAACTACAAAGTCGCCTTTTTGGACCAATCCCTGTACCTGTCTAGAGAAGACTTCCTCATAAGAGTAGTCATTTCCTATCGCTGTTAGTGTAGAGGTGTTCGTAGTCAAAGCTATCGCAGGCAATGATTTTCTTTCATTCATAAAGCGCCCGCTTAACTCTGCCGCCATGTGCTGTGCGTCTGCCGCGGATCCGCCATTGCCAAATGTAACTAATTTGTGACCAGTCGCTATTGCACCATAAAGCTTCTCACCGATGACATAAAGTTCGTCCGCATTTAGTAACTTTCTAGCTTCAGCACCTTCGTCTATATAAGTTCTGATTTTCATGAGTACCGACTTAAGTCCGATATTCTTCTCGTTAGTCATTTCTAGTCCACACTTCCAGTCCGCTAGGCACGAACTCTACGGCGTTTACTTCGTATTTTTTTGAAAGAGCCGTCATAAGTTTATAGCGATGCTCTTCGTTCGTAACCAAAAGCGCGTATCCGCCACCGCCAGCACCCAATAATTTACCGCCGATCGCCCCGTATTTTTTGGCTAGTTTAAATATGGTGTCTATAGCCTTGTTTGAAATGCCCGGGGACAGAAGTTTTTTGTGTGACCATTCCTCTGCAAGTAGTGGACCCAATTCGTCTATCTGGTCTTTATACAACACATTTTTTATCTCGATTGCGAGCGATTTTATCTTATCATAGTGGTCTAATATTTTCTGGTCTGATAAACGGGTCTTTTGAGTTTTTATTATGTGACTAGACAAACGAGTAGAACCAGTGTTTACTAGCAAAGTACGGAACTGTAAGTCATAGATAGTGCTCTTCTTTAAACGCATCTGGTTAATCACTACATTCGACCGCGAAAATTCCATAAAATTAAAGCCACCAAAAGTTGCGGCGTATTGGTCTTGTTTTCCACCTTCTATCGCCAAATCTTGACGTTCTATCTTATACGCCGTTTCTGCAAGCTCATAGGTCCCCATATTCAAATTCAACCATGTGTTGAAAGCACCGACAAGAGCGACAATCATAGCAGAAGACGAACCCAGTCCGGATCCGTACACAACATCACTATGCGTCATAATATCAAAACCGATCTTCGGTGAGAAGTGCTTCATTATTGCGTTGAAAAACTTTGATTTATCAGTGTTATGGTGAGTTTTATTTATATAACCCGAATAATCAATGCCGAAATTCTCTTCTCTTATGCGAAACTTATTGTCGTCACGGGGGCGGAGAGTGACATAGTTATATTTTGCTATCGTTGCTGATATAACTGCTCCACCGTGGGTCTCATAATATTCTCTTATATCGGTCCCGCCGCCGGCGAAACTTACTCGCAGAGGAGTTCTCGCTCGTATTAAGAATTTATGCATACTTAGTATCTTATTAAGCTGTAAATTTAATAAGCTTTGTTTTTGGATATTTTGTAAAAACATATGGGGTGTGGGAGCTTTGATATGGATACTAAAATAAGTTTTAAATAGCATGTTAATTTAGACTTAAAATGGAAACAGTCGGAGCATACGCTTTTATAACAAAAGACTGGAAAGAGAAAGATTTTCCACTTGATTTGTGGCTAAAATGGCACCTCAAATTATTCGATAAGGTATCTTTAGTAACATATGGAAAGTTCGATGTTCCATACAGAAATAATCCTAAACTTATACTTGGTACGATGGCACCAGTAAGCAGAAAAACATTTAAGTTCTACACGATGGGAAAATTAGCGGCCCAGCATCAATTAGACACTGACTGGAAGATGATATTGGACGTTGACGAGTTTATAGCAAAGCCCATAAACGTAGTTGGACTAGACAAGAGAAAAGCCTACGCAATAAGAATGCACCCATTGTATGGAAACCCGTATACCGAATTGTTTAGCCCTACGAAAAGATTTGAAAATAAATTCGTATTGCATTACGGGGATAGAGACATTACAAATGCAAGTGCCGGAGCTGGCGTAGTACCTCCATACGCTGCAAGGCCATTGATAATAAATTCCATTAGAGACGCCTTAGTAAAGATCTTAGGCACTGGAAGACCGGCGTTTAGGTTTAAACCTTCGGTTTATTTTGAGATTTTTCATACGAGTTCTTTGAGAAACCCCAAAGCGCTGAGCGCGAAACTTAGAGAAGAAGTTAAGCGTGAAATGAACGAAGGCGTGCACTTGTCTGCGTATACGCTAAAATATCTAAACGAAGACTTTGATTATAGAGATTTTAAGAGACTTTACCCAGGCTGTTACCTCCAGAGAATAGACAAGGCTAAGCTACCAAAGATAATAATCGAAAATGAGAAAAGATTTTATTGGGCAGATTTTAGCAAAAAAGATTATAGGAAGCCAATTTTTGCCAG
This sequence comes from Nanobdellota archaeon, assembly GCA_021818665.1. Taxonomy (GTDB): domain Archaea; phylum Nanobdellota; class Nanobdellia; order Parvarchaeales; family Parvarchaeaceae; genus Parvarchaeum. The sequence continues at coordinate 6,334 of JAKATQ010000042.1, forward strand.
CGTAGCTGAATTTTTTGGCCTTATATAAACCAGCGCAAATAGCAAATTCTAATAAACATTCTAAATAACCCATCCTGTTTTAGCGCAGTTCGAGTCGGCGTTTCTAATCGTATACAGGAAAAATATCTGTACTAGATGTTAAAACACAAAAAGTACTTAGTAATAAGTAGAATCCATAAGACGGCCATATAAAGGAATAGACACAGTCGCGGGAAAAGGTTGCCTCCATATGAAATAGGGTTGCGTAGACATGGCAAAGGAGGGCCTTTATATAAATCTCTGATTAAATGCACTTCATAGGCTAAATATTGGCGTGTGGAAGTTGATTTGTAGTTATCTTTTAATATTACAAACAAAATATATATACTTAATCTTGTTATAGTGCAAATGACTCGTTATAATAATCGACAGTATAAAATGATCAAGAAATTGAATGTAATGTTTTTATATATAGGGAATCTTAAATGCGGAGGAGGCGTTGAAAAAGCTCTTTTTGGGATTTTTAAGAATGCCCCTTATGACCGATTCAATTTAACACTCATTCAAACAGATTACGTTGCAGAAGGTCGACTTACAGAAAACGACGTTAGAAAAGCTTTGCGTGGTGCCAAAGTAAAGATTATAACCATAAAATCATACAGAAATCGCTTTTTAAGCATGATTAGAAGCGAAAGCATGCTAATACGTAATCTTTTTAGACTGGGTTTTAGAACGCCGTTAATATTGTTATATGGGCATCTTATAAACAGAGCCATACTGAAAGAAGAAGTAAATAGAGCTGACGTGATATATTTGGTTGGAAATGAAGATATAAGAAACATATCCCCTAGAATTAATACAGTCGTTTTTGGAAGTACCCATATATCTGATTTGAGGAAAGGCTCCGGCCGCTTCGGGATAATTAAGGACTATTATAGAAAGCTTCTTTATAAGAGAGTTAATGGGTTCCATTTTTTGAACAAAAATCTAAGAGATAACAGTTTTTCTAGCAAAGAATATGATTTTGTCCTCCCTTACGGTATAGAAACGTCCCTTTATGAACCAGGGCACGTACTGGAGACTGCGGAAAAAATCAAGTTCCTATTTGTCGCTAGACTTGTAAAAAGCAAAGGCGTATCGACATTGCTGGAAGCTTGGGATGGTTTAAATAATGAAAATCTAGAGCTGCATATAGCAGGAGAGGGGCCACAAGAGAATATAGTAAAAAATGGAAATCATAGAAATTTAGTATACCACGGTGTCTTAACAGGTGAAAAACTTTATAGACTTTACAAAGACTGTGACGTATTCGTTTTTCCCACAGAAGGAGAAACCTTTGGATTAGTAATATTGGAGGCCTTGTCAAGTGGCTTGTTCGTTATAACCAGCGACAAAGTAAAAGGTACTTTTGATGATTTCGAAAAATTAGACTACTTAAAATA